>NZ_JBTVVN010000035.1:0-34926 GCF_054819755.1 Clostridium sp. DL1XJH146 | reverse complement strand
CATTTTTTCTTATTTCCTATGCTATAATGAGAAATATTTTTCTGCGTACTTTTTTCATAGATTACTTTACACTATCTTGTTTGTTCTTATTTTAAATATTGTTTATTTCTATACTTTTTATTCTTATATCCGTTATTGCTTTTTTAATAATGCACAATGCACAATGCACAATGCACAATTAAAGTTGATTCTCTCCCTTTGGTCGAGAATCTTTATTCTATTAATTGATTAAAAGATTAAGAACTTAATTTAATATAACAAATACTTTCTTATCAAATCAAAACAACTACTTAATTAAAATCTTATAACTGCTAGAAACACAATCATCTATTTCTGCAGATTGTAAACTTTACCTCTTGAACTATTTAATAATTAAAGATTTTCTGACCAAAGGGAAGAAAATCATCCACAATTGTGCATTGTAAATTGTGCATTGTGCATTGCTTTATAAGTACATCGGTACCATATCAATGCCTTCTTCTTCATTAAATCCAAAAATAATATTCATATTCTGAACTGCCTGAGAAGCTGCACCTTTCATTAAATTGTCAATACAAGACACAACAATTACCCTATTTGTTCTTTTATCAACTTTCAAACCTATATCACAATAATTACTTCCTCTTACTAATTTGGTCTGAGGTAGTTCTTTTTTTATTCTTATGAATTTCTCATTACCATAGTATTTTTCATAAATTTTATAAAGTTCTTCTTCTGTGTATTCTCCAACTAACTTGCCATAACAAGTAGAAATTATTCCCCTATTCATAGGAACCAAATGTGGTGTGAAATTAAGTATAACTTTTTCACCATAGGCTTTGCCTAATTCTTGCTCTATTTCAGGAGTATGTCTATGAGTTCCTATACCATATGCCTTTATAGTTTCATTACATTCTGTGTAATGGGTTCCTATATTAGCTTTTCTTCCTGCACCAGTTACACCTGACTTTGCATCAATAATAATACTATCTTTATCTATTAATTTTTCTGCCATTAATGGATATAAAGCTAAAATACTTGCTGTAGTATAACATCCTGGGTTTGCAATTAAATTTTTGTTTTTTATTTTTTCTCTATTTATCTCACAAAGTCCGTAAACTGCTTTTTCTAAAAGCTCCGGTAGTTTATGCTCCACTTTATACCACTGCTCATATACCTCTTTATCTTCTAATCTATAGTCTGCCCCAATATCAATAACTTTTACCCCTTTATTTAAAGCTTCCTTAGTTATATCGAAAGATTTACCGTGAGGCATAGCCAAAAATAAAACATCAATACTATCTAACTTCTCCTTAACTTCTTCTATTGCTATACAATTTTGATCAAATATACCTTCGTAATTTTCATAAATACTAGAATATTTTTCTCCTGCAAAGCTGTTTGATGCTATAAATTCTATTGAAACTTCCTTATGATTAATAAGTAACCAAAGTAGTTGTTGTCCTGCATATCCTGTGGCCCCAATTATTCCTACATCTATCAAACCAATTCCTCCTCTAATAACAATGTATAATTTCCAATGTACAATTAACGTTGTTTTTCTTTATTCTTCAGATAATATTTATATATTATCCTATTCAAATAGAATAATTGTAATTATACATCTTTATGCATAATTATTCAATACTATTTTGTATATTTTTTATATTTATTCACAGGCTATATAAGTCTTCTATTTAAATCCTCCTAAGAATTACCCAACTAATCTTTTAAACAAGCCACTTGTTGAGATATTTAATTTTTTTTCTAAAAAACAACTTTTATATATTGCATATATAATCATATTATAGTATAATTATTCAAAAATAGGGCAGTTAATTTTACTGACTGATTAATTAACAATTAATTCTGTTTTATAAGATTTTACTAAATTTGAACTTTTTATAAATTTAATATTTTACGTAAGTAAAATCATCATAAATTGTGCATTGAGCATTGTGCATTGAACTAAAAGGAGGTCATTTATATTGGAAAATAACGTTATGTATACTTACAAAAGGTTCCCTGTAAATTTCATAAAGGGTAAGGGAGTTTATTTATATGATGATAAAGGAGAAGAGTATCTAGATTTCGTTTCAGGTATAGCCGTAAATTGCCTAGGACATAGTCATCCTAAAATAGTAGATTGCATTAAAAATCAAGCTGAAAATTTAATTCATATTTCTAATTACTATTGGAATAAAGAACAAATAGATTTAGCAGAAATTCTATGCGAAAATTCGCCTTTTGAAAAAGCTTTCTTTTGTAGCTCTGGAACAGAAGCTGTAGAAGCTGCTTTAAAATTAGCTAAAAAATACAGTGTAGATAAACCAGAAAAAAGCAAAATAATATATATGAATAATTCTTTCCACGGTAGAAGTATGGGAGCTCTTTCTGTAACAGGTCAACCAAAATACCAAGAAAGCTTTAAGCCCCTAATTGCAGGCGCTACTTCTATTGATTTTAATGATACAGAAGCATTAGAAGCTGTTTTTGACGAAAATGTTTGTGCTCTTATTATGGAACCTATACAAGGTGAAGGTGGAATAATTCCAGCCAGTACTGAATTCATTAATAAAGCTAGAGAACTTTGTGATCAATATGATTCCATTTTAATTTTTGATGAAGTTCAATGTGGTATAGGTAGAAGTGGAAAACTATTCTGCTTTGATAATTTTAACGTGACTCCAGATGTCGTTTGCCTAGCAAAAGGCTTAGGTGGAGGAGTTCCAATAGGAGCAATGCTTGCTACAGAAAAATGTTCAGATGCACTGCAGCCTGGTGACCACGGTACAACCTTTGGTGGTAATCCTTTAGTTTGTGCTGTTGGAAATACTGTTATTAATGAATTGGTAAATGAAGGTGTGATTTCAGGAGTCACTGAAAAAAGCAACTACCTTAAAGATAAATTAAATTTACTTGTAGAAAAATATGACTCATTGGACTCAGTACGTGGAATGGGACTATTGATTGGCGTTATTGTAAATGCAGATCCTAAAGAAGTTATGCAAAAATGCTTTGACAATAAACTATTGCTTGTATCAGCTGGTAAAAATGTACTTAGATTTTTACCTCCTCTAAATGTAACAAAAGAAGAAATTGATAAAGCTGTAAGTATTTTCGAAGATTCAATAAAGAGCCTATAGTTTAAGCTTTAAGATATATTTAATATTCTCATTATGCTACAAGAACACCCATATTTTGTATGAGTGTTCTTTTAGTATTTATATTAAAAATTTTAGATTAAATATCTTAAAAATATTATACATTGCTTTAATTGTATACTACTAGAATTGAAGTTTTTTCTAGCGTAACCTACTTCAAATCAAAGATTTACTATCTCTAAATACCTCTCTAGTGCCTCTTTCACGTACTCTGCAACCATAAGAACCATAGCTTCTGGATTGCCTTTTGATTGATGATATTGTGTAAAACAATCATAATATCTACTTCTATCGTCAAATTTCACATTAATAGCAGGATAACCTTCTTTCATAAGTTCTAGATTTAATAACAACCTACCCGTACGTCCATTACCATCAATAAATGGGTGTATAACCTCAAATATTAAATGAAATAATGCCATTCTCTTTATTGGATGCATTGTTTTTTTCATTTCTTCATAGTCTAAAATCAACTGTCCCATTTGAATAGGTACAAGATAAGGTTGTGGCGGCTCATATACTGACCCCATAATTCTAACAGGCAATCGTCTATATACCCCTTTATCCTGCTGTTTGTCCATTAAAACCAAACTATGTATATCTTTTATTACCTTTTCTGAAAGTATGATTTTCTGTTTAACAAGTTCTTCTACATAACAATATGCATCTTTATGCCCTATTACTTCCAGATGCTCTTTAAGTGGTTTCTTAGAAATGGTTATACCCTCATTTATAATAAGTGCAGTTTCCTGCATGGTTAAAGTATTGCCCTCAATGGCATTAGAGTTATATGTGAAATCAATCAGAAACTCATCTCTTAAGCGCTCAACCTCGCCCTCTGTAAGTGGACGGCATTTATTTAACTGTAATAATAAATCATCTATTTTATCAAATATTATTTCATTCATTTTATAAACCTCATCTCTTCTACAATAGCTTTTATATTAATTATTATATCTTAATTTATATGATATATCCATATATTTCAACTATGCACAAGCTTGCATTTACAGATATTTAAAGTGGTTTAAAAGATAAATTCTGTACTAGCCTTAATTTCCTAATCATTCTACATATCCATAACCTACTAGTTTATACTCATCAATAGAAGCATAAACAACCATATTATTAGGCTCAAATTTATTATTTGTAGTAAAATTAATCAAATACACCTCTTTACCAATATAAGCCTCATCTTTTATTCTTCCCATATCTCCAGCCAAAATTACCTTTTGTAATGATGCATCTTGCCACAGATCCTTTATACTTTCTTGTTCTTCAGCTGTCAGTTGATCAAATACAATTTTTATAATGTCTTGCTCAGAAACCTGAATCTTTTCTGCTAAAAGCTGCTCACCTACTGAATATGTCTTTTCTATACTATTGCCATTTCTTGTTTGCCAACCAACTTTAATCTTCAAAGGTTGTAACAAATCACTCAATTTACTTCCGTCTAGTCCTTTAAAGTATAAAACTATTTCTCTTGTAGCTTGTGAAATGTCTTCACCATCATTATTTTGGTAACTAGAACTACCAAACCAATACCTTTCACCAGTTTTATTCAAAACATCCTCAAAGTTATTTAATTCGGGTACCTCTAATACTTTGTTATTAATTTTATTAGCATTTGAAATCTCCACATCTAAGTTTAATATTCTAAAATCATCTATAGCAGGGTTTTGTAAACCTGCTGTTCCTACCCTATTAAACTCGTCTTCTGTCAACTCTCTTACCTCTACACCTATATTCACTTTTGGAGAATTATCATTATTGAAAATATCATAATTTCCATTTGTCATTAGAGTAATTATTATTCCTATTAATATAATGAGGGCTACTACAGACCATTTCCAAGATTTCTTCTTAAAATTAGCAATCATTTTAATTCTCCTTTTGATCCCTGATTTATTATTAGCCATAGGCGTAATACTAGGATTCCAAGACCTAAATGAAATTCTATTTACTAAATTAATTATTGTTTCTCCATAATTTTTATGTTCAACTGATTTTATATGAGATAACACATATGCATCACAAGCTATTTCACAATCTTCTTGCATTTTATTTAACGAAAACCATATAAGCGGATTGAACCAATGTATCACCCTTGCAAACATTTCCATATAATTTATTAAAATATCCTTTCTCTTTTTATGAGAAAGTTCATGCAATAGTACATATCTCATTTCTACGTAAGACAATTCACTTAAAATATTATGAGGTAGTAATAACTTTGGTCTTATAAAACCAAAAACACAAGGTGAATTTATTTTTTCATAGTGTATTATTTCAACGTTACCTTTTATATTCATTTCAAATTTACAATTATTAAAGTTCTTAATAATTTCATTTTCTCTACACAAAGAGTTTTTACTAATTTCAAAATAAAGCTTTAAATTTACTAATAAAAAATAGAGTGATATAAACATTACACCTATTAACCAAACTATACTTAATACATTATAATTAAATATATTATCTTTCTTTATAGTTGTACTTAAATCATTATTCCTTATATTCTGTTGACTACTATTATTAAGAGTTATATTTTCATTGGATGTAAACTCAGCTTCTCCCTTGATTGAATCTAAAGTGGCTACATCAAAATTACCACTATTATCTTCAGATACTTCAGAATTTTGCATAATAGGAGATACCATGTTAAATATACTAAATGAACTTTCTGGAGCATAAGGTATTATTAATCTAATTATTAATAATACCCAAATATAATAATGCCATTTAGCATTTATTCTATTTTTAAAAATTGTTTTAAACACAATTATTACTAAAGCAAGCACACTACCCATTATCGATAGCGAAATCACCCCTTTAAACAAGCTTACTAAACTCATTCACTCCCATCCCCTTATACTCTATTTGTCATCTAGCATACGTCTCAATTCTTCGATTTCCTCTGAAGATAATTTCTCATCTTTAATGAAATTTTTAAGCATCATTTGAATAGATCCATTATATACTTTTTCAATAAATGATTTAGTTTCAACTCTGCTGCACTCTTCTTGTGTCACAATAGGAGTAAATAAATTAAATTTAGAACCTTTTTTAACTTCTATAGCTTCTTTCTTTACCAATCTACTAATAAGGGTATGCACTGTTTTAGGACTCCACGTATTATTAGATTTTAATTCCGAAATTATTTCTGTTGAGGTTAATGGGGATCTATCCCATAAAACCTTCATAACTTGCCATTCTGCATCTGATATACTCGGAAAATTATTCATATTGTTCTCCTTCCTACAACTGTAGTCTGTATGTATATATTACATCCGTAGTCTTCTTTTGTCAATATCTTTCTTAATCTATAATAATCATGCCAAACAAATTGACATGATTTCAATATTATAGTTTAACAACCTCTATCAATGGTATAATATAGATAATAATAAATAATAAGTAGGTGTTTTTTATGATTCAAAAGAGCATAGATGATGTACGTAGCTTAATCCAAACTAATATAGAATTCCTTCTAGAAAGCTACGATATCAAATTAATATACATATTTGGCTCATATGCAAAGGGAAATAATAATTCTAATAGCGACTTAGATATTGCTATTCTTCTAGATAGAGATTTTAATCCTTTAGACAAATTAAGCTTAATCAGTGAATTTACTTCTATCTTCAAAAGAGACGATATTGACTTGGTTATTTTAAACTCCGCTAACCCAGTACTGAGACATCAAGTTATTAAACATGGTAAAATTGTCTATGTGGAAGATGAAAATATAAAAGTCAATTTTGAAGTGAGAGTTCTTAAAGAATATATGGATATGGAGCCCTTCCGAAGGGTACAAACCAAATCTGTTGAAGATTGGATAGAAAAATCTATAGGAGTTGATAAGTAAAATGACTAGAGATATACTAAAGACTATTGATTCTAAAATGAAAGAACTACAAAAAAATTCTCTAATCAACTAGCAAATATGGTTTCTTTTAGAAATATACTTGTTCATGATTATACAAAAGTTGATGAAAAAATAATGCTTAATATTCTTAAAAATCACCTAGATGATTTTATTCATTTTATGAATGATATTAATACTTGGATAAAGAGAAATTATTAACTAAAAAGTGAGAATCTAAATTCAACTAGAATCTCACTTTTTTTCGTAAATAGTCTTGCCTACATTAATTTTAAATATACCCAAACATAAAAAGACCAGCCCCTTAACAGAACTAGTCTCAATATGTATATCTATACTAATTAATGCCTACTCACTCAATTTCTTCTCAAGCATCTCAGCAACCATTTTAGGATTAGCTTTTCCTTTAGTCTTTTTCATAATCTGACCTACTAAGAAACCTTTAACTTGAGTTTTTCCTTCTTTAAACTGTTCAACTACGCTAGGATTAGCTTCAAGAACTTCCATAACTATAGTTTCTAAGGCATCTGATGAACTTATTTGTGATAAACCTTTTTCTTCAACTATTTTATCTGCTTCTTTGTCTGAAATAAGCATTTCTTCAAAAACAGTTTTTGCAGCTGTATTACTTATCTTACTATCATCAACTAATTTAATTAATTTATAAAGTCTTTCAGGTGCTATAGCAAAATTAGTAGCTTCATCTTTGTTTTCTTTAAGTACTCTTAAAACATCTCCAAGAACCCAATTGCAACCAGATTTAGGATTACAACCAGCTTTAATTAATGCTTCATAGTATTCAGCTAGCATTTTATCATTAACAAGTATATCCGCTTCTTTTTCTCCAAGTCCCAATACTTCCATTAATCTTTTCTTTTTTTCTTTTGGAAGCTCTGGCATAGTTTCTCTTGCCTCTTCAAAAATATGTTCCTCTACAACTATAGGAATAATGTCTGGTTCTGGGAAATATCTATAGTCATGGGCTTCTTCTTTGCTTCTCATAGGAATGGTTTTTCCTTTACCGCTATCCCATCTTCTTGTTTCTTGAACTATTTTATACTCTTCTCCATAATTATAAAGTTCAGTTTGTCTCTTCTGCTCTTTTTCTAATGCCTTTTGAAGTTCTTTGAAGGAGTTAAGGTTTTTGATTTCAACTCTAGTATTAAGCTTATCGTCTCCTACTTTTCTAAGAGAAATATTGGCATCACATCTTAGTGAACCTTCTTCCATCTTACAGTCTGAAATCTCTGCATATTCAAGTATACCTTTTAAAGTCTTAAGAAATTCAACTGCTTCATCAATTGAACGAATATCAGGTTCAGTAACTATCTCAATAAGTGGAACTCCAACTCTATTATAATCTATTAGAGTATATGGCTCGTATTCCATATGAACTAGTTTACCTGCATCTTCCTCCATATGAATTCTATTAAGCCTAATTGTCCTTTTACCAGCTTCTGTTTCAATTTCAACTTTACCTTCTCCACAAATAGGAAGATCGAATTGTGAAATTTGGTATGCCTTAGGTAGGTCAGGGTAAAAATAGTTTTTTCTATCCATTTTATTTAATTTATTTATTTTACAGCCAAGGGCAAGACCAGCTTTTACAGCTAACTTCACTACATTTTCATTCATTACTGGAAGAGTTCCTGGAAGTCCTAAGCAAACCGGACAAGTATTAGCATTAGGTTCAGCACCAAATTTAGTAGAACAATTACAGAATATTTTTGTTGCAGTATTTAACTCAGCATGTATTTCTAAACCAATAATAGTTTCATAACTACTCATATTAATTCCTCCTTCTTATAGAGAGCCATAAGCTTTTTCATAAGCTTTAGCTGCCCTAAATAACTTTTCTTCTCCAAAGTGAGGACCTATTAGTTGAAGCCCTATTGGAAGTTTCTCTTTACTTTCTCCACAAGGAATAGAAATTGCAGGAACCCCTGCTAAATTTATGTTTACAGTATATATATCTGCTAAATACATTTGAAGTGGGTCATCAGTTCTCTCACCTATTTTGAAAGGAAGAACTGGTGATGTTGGAGAAATTATAAAATCATAATCTTCGAATACCTTTATAAATTCATTTTTTATTTTCTTTTTAAGCTTCATAGCTCTTTTATAATAAGCATCGTAATATCCTGAAGATAAAGCATAAGTTCCAAGCATTATCCTTCTTTTAACTTCAGCTCCAAAAGCTTCTGTTCTGCTTTTTTCCATCATTTCATAAACATCTTCAAATTCTTCTGTTCTATATCCATATCTTATGCCATCGTATCTTGCAAGATTTGAACTAGCCTCTGCTGAAGAAATTAAGTAATACGCTGATAAGCCTGCTTCTGTAACAGGAAGCGATATTTCTTCTACTTCTGCTCCTAATTCTTTAAATCTATCTACACTTCTTAGTACGGCTTCTTTAATTTCTTCATCTAAACCTTCTACAAAGAATTCTTTTGCAATTCCTATTTTCATTCCTCTAACGCCATCATCAATTGTATCTAAAAAGCTAGTTTCATCAGCTTTTTTATTACTTGTATTATCCCTGTAATCATATCCTTGAATAACATCTAATAAAAGAGCTGCATCATCAACATTTCTTGCAAATGGTCCAATTTGATCAAGAGATGATCCAAAAGCAATCAATCCAAATCTTGATACAAGTCCATAAGTGGGTTTAACTCCAACAACTCCACAAAAAGCTGCTGGCTGTCTAATAGAACCACCTGTATCTGATCCTAATGAAATAGGAACCATTCCATTTCCTACAACTGCAGCTGAACCCCCTGAAGACCCTCCTGGAACTCTAGTAATATCAACTGGATTTTTAGTTACTTTAAATGCTGAGTTTTCAGTAGATGAACCCATTGCGAATTCATCCATATTTGTCTTTCCTATAATAACTGCATCTTCCTCTTTAAGTTTTGTTGTAACATTAGCATCATAAGGTGGTACAAAATCACCAAGCATCTTTGATGCACAAGTTGTTCTTATTCCATCTGTACATATGTTATCTTTTACGGCAATAGGTATACCTGCAAGTTTACCTAATTTTTCTCCATCTTTAACTTTTCTATCAATCTCTTTAGCTTGCTTTAGAGCTTCTTCTTCACAAACAGTTATAAAACCTTGTATTACTTCATCTTCTTTTTTTATATTTTCTATAAACTCTTTTGTGATTTCAACACAACTAACTTCTCCGCTTACAACTTTATCTCTTATCTCCGTTGCTTTTAATTCAGTAAATTTCATAAGTATCCTCCTCTCTACTCTACAACTTTTGGAACTTCAATACTTGTATCTCTCATAGACTTAACATTGCTAAATAGTTTCTTTTTATCTTCAAAAACTTTCATTTCATCTTTTCTAAATTCTGTATTAACTTCATCAAATGCATTAACATCTATATCACTTAAATCAACATTATCTATTTGAGCAAAATGATCAAGAAGAGATTCAAATTCAAGTGCTAACTTTTTGATTTCCTCATCACTAAACCTTAACTTAGCAAGTTTAGCCATATATTTTACAGTATCTTCATTTAACTTCATAGTGTACCTCCTTTTAATTCAATGCACAATGCACAATGTACAATGCACAATTGTGGATGATTTTCTTCCCTTTGGTCAGAAAATCTTTGTTTTATTAAAACATAATTTAATAATCGTAACAATTTCTATCTAAATACTATAACATGCTATTTCTTACTTTTACCTCTAAATCAAAAATTTATTCTACATCTTTATATTAATCAATATTTCACAATTAACTTATTCTCACATTCTTTTAATTAAAATCTAGAAATTTTTTAGCTCCGCTAAAAAATTTCCTCCTTAATTGTACATTGTGCATTGTAAATTGTGCATTGATCTTTTACGGTGTTAATCTCTTAAGATCTCTTGGTAATAATGTAGATTGTCTAATATTATCAAGACCCAATATCTTCATTGTAATCCTTTCAAGACCAATTGCAAGTCCGCCATGTGGTGGCATACCATATTTAAATGATTCTGTGTAAAATTCAAAATTAACAGGATCTAATCCAAACTTTTTAATATTCTCTATTAGCATTTCATAGTCATGAATTCTTTGACCACCAGTTGTAATTTCAAGTCCTTTATATATTAAGTCAAAACTTCTTGTAACTCCCTCTTTTTCTTCATGAGGCATTGTATACATAGGTCTTTTTGAAATTGGATATTCTGTTATGAACACAAAATCACTATTATGCTCTTTCTTTATATATTCTGCAAATAATTTTTCCCCTTCTGCACTTAAGTTTCCTGGAGGAGATGGTTTGCCATATTCCTTCATAACAATATCTTGAGCTGCTTTTAGTGGATATCTTGGTATTTCAAGTTTTTCTTCTAAAGTTATTCCATAAAACTTTAACTCTTCAGCGCAAGTTTCTCTAAGATGTTTGTAGATATAGTTCATTAATTCTTCTTCTAAATCCATTATATCTTCTTCATTTTTAATAAAACCCATCTCAACATCTAAACTAACATATTCACTCAAATGTCTCCATGTATTATGAAGCTCTGCTCTATATGCATGCCCTACTTCAAATACTCTTTCAAATCCAGCTCCTACCATCATCTGCTTATAAAACTGAGGACTTTGTGCTAAAAAGGCTCTTCTATCATAAAAATCAACTGTAAACATCTCGCTTCCGCCTTCAGTTCCTGAATCAATTATTTTAGGACTATGAATTTGCGAAAATCCTTTTCCTCTTAAAAAACTTTTAAATGCTTCTTCTATCTCTTGTTGAACTTTAAATATATATCTAAGAGATGGCTTTCTTAAAGATAAAAATCTATTATCTAATTGAGTTTCTAGTTTTGCCGATATGTCTCTCTTATTTATTTCAAAAGGTAATTTTTCATAATGAGTTTTACCAACGATTTTTATTTCTTCTACTTGAATTTCTACTCCACCTGGCGCTTTACTGTTTTTACAAACTTCACCAACAACTTCAATAGATGCTTCATTTCTAATATCTTTCATCATTTCTTTATCAGCAACTAACTGCATTACCCCAGTCTTATCTCTTAGTATTATAAAATTAACTTTTCCTAAATCATTTATTTTATGAACCCATCCCTTTACTAAAACTTTTCCTTCTTCTAATTGTAACACTTGTTTTGTAAATAATCTTTCCATTAAAATGCATCTCCTTTTCTTTTTTTCTTATTTTTAAAATATCAGTTCTTATTATCTTTATTAATTCATTATTTTAAATTCATTATTTTAAATTCATTATTTTAAATTTATTGTTTAATCTATTGTTTTTAATTAATTGCTTTTCTTTAATTAAAGATTTTCTGACCACCGGGAAGAAAATCAACCTCAATTGTGCATTGTGCATTGTGCATTGTGCATTGTGCATTGTGCATTGTGCATTTTTATTCTAAAAATATATTTAAACATAAAAAAGCCCCTATACACATATAATCATAGTGTATAGGGACGAATATTCTTCGCGGTACCACCCTAGTTGGTTATAAAACCCACTTTATTCAATACAACAGACGCTATTTCTATCTGCTTATATCTATTCCTTTTAACGGTAGAAAACCGACCAAGTCTACTCTTTTTAACAATTTCGGTTGGCTGCTCAAAGGTGTTCTTCACTAATGGATTTAACGCTAGGCTCTCACCACCCCTAACTCGCTAAGGTTAGTACCAAAAGTTACTCTCCTAATCATCACTAATTTTATTTTCTTAATTTACATATATTATATATATAAAGAAAACATAAATCAATAGCAAATAACTAATTTTCTTAATATTTATATAATTACCTCTTTATATCTTTATATATTTTATATTTATTGACTTGAATCAGTAGTAATTTATTAATTTTAACTAAAATATTTTATAAATAAATTACAAAAAAAAGAATGTAAACAATTACTTTTTTTCAACTTATAATTTTTCTCACATAGACTAATAATGTATAGTATCCACTATTAGATTTATTTATATATACTCAAAAATAGTTTTATATATTATTTTTAAGTATATATAAATAATAAATTATAATGGATACCTTAAAAAAAGTTTTCCTTAAAAACTTAGTTTATACTTATATAAAGACAAGTAGAATAGCAAATATGTATAAATTAATAGTTCTGCTGGAAACTAAATATAAATTAAAAGATTTAATTGGAGGCAGGTTTATATGTGTGGTATTTGCGGATATATCAACTTTAATAGAAATATTTCTGGTGAACAAAAAGTTATAGAAAAAATGACAAACACTTTATCCTTAAGAGGCCCCGATGATTTCGGATATTTTATTTCTCAAAATGCACTTCTCGGTCATAGAAGATTAACTATTGTAGACCCAGAAGGCGGATGTCAACCTATGATAAAAACTTGGAATAGTAAAAAATACATTATTGTCTACAATGGTGAATTATATAATACTGAAGATGTAAGAAAAGAATTGTTAAAAGATAATTTTAAATTTTCTTCATATTCCGATACAGAAGTACTCTTGTGTTCTTTTATAAAATGGGGAATAGATTGTTTAAATCATATTAATGGTATTTTTTCTTTCGCAATTTTTGATGAAGAAAAAGAAGAACTTTTTATAGCTAGAGACCATCTAGGTGTAAAACCTTTATTCTATTCTTATAAAAACAATAATTTCTTATTTGGGTCAGAATTAAAAGCAATTCTTGCTCATCCTACAATTGATGCTGTTGTTAATAAAGAAGGATTATTACAACTTTTTTCACTAGGTCCTGCTCGAGTACTAGGTAGTGCTATATATAAAGATATATATGAAGTACCACCAGCTCATTTTCTAATATTGAATAAAGAAGGCTACAAATTAATTAATTATTGGAAACCTGAAGCTAAAAAGCACAACGAGACTACAGAAGAAACAGCAGAGCATCTAAAAGATTTACTTTATGATGCTATAAAAAGACAACTTGTAGCAGATGTACCTCTTTGCACATTCTTATCCGGTGGATTAGATTCATCTTTAATTTCCACTATTGCAGCAAATGAATTTAAAAAAGAGGGAAAAACTCTTGATACTTACTCAATTGATTATGTGGACAACGATAAATTTTTCAATGGAAATATGTATCAACCTTCATCTGATACACAATTTGTTGGAACAATGGAAAAATTTATTTCATCTAATCATCACTATATAATAAATGAAAATAAAGATTTAGCAACTACTTTAAAAGAAAGTGTAATAGCTTACGATTTACCTGGAATGGCTGATATCGATTCCTCTTTATATCTATTTTGCAGGGAAGTTAGAAAAAATCACACTGTAGCTTTATCTGGTGAATGTGCTGATGAGATTTTCGGAGGTTATCCTTGGTATACAAATAATGATTTATTATACTCAGGTAGATTTCCATGGTATAGAGCTCTAAATTCAAGAAAAAATCTTCTAAACAACAAATTAAAAGCACTAGACTTAGAAGGATATTCTAAAGAACAATATGACAAAACCTTACAAGAAGTAACATACCTAGATGATGACACTGAACTTGATAAAAAAATCAGGGATATGTTTTATATTAATATAAAATGGTTTATGATAACATTACTCAATAGAAAAGATAGAATGAGTATGTCAAATAGCCTTGAAGCAAGAGTTCCTTTTGCCGACCACAGATTAGTTGAATATGCCTTCAATATCCCTGCAAAAATAAAGCTACTCAATGGTAGAGAAAAAGGAATACTTAGAAAAGCTTCTGAAAGCTTACTACCAACAGAAATCGTCGATAGGAAGAAGAGTCCCTATCCAAAGACACATAGCCCAATATATACAGCTATTGTAAAAAAAGAACTTCAAAATATTATAAAAAACAAAAAATCTCCTCTTCTTGAATTAATAGATTTAACTCAAGTTAAAGAACTAGTCAGAACTTCTGGTAAATCTTATGTTTATCCTTGGTTTGGACAGTTAATGACAGGACCACAATTAATGGCTTATCTTATTCAAATAAATATGTGGCTTGAACTGTACAATGTGAAAATAGAGTGGAATTAATCTTCACTATATTATGGCTAAACCACAAAAGTAAGTTGAACTAAAAACAACCACAATATTGTAATAAAAAAGATATATTATCAATAAGTTTAAATTTAACAACCTAATTTATAAAGTATCCATTGTAAAATTTATAAATTAGGTTGTTATTTGAATTTATTTTTTATATCATTTTTCAAGTAAAATCGGATGGGGTCTCACCCTATTTAGAGATTTGTGGTAAAATATACTAAGTAATACATTTTATATTTGGAGTTGATCATCGTTGAAAAAACCTATAAAAGCAAAAATATTATCTGTTTTAGGAATACTACTAATTAGCGGAGGAATATTTGTAATTTGTCTCTCTTTTTTTATGCGCACTAGTGCAAAGAACAAACAAGAAGATCTAATAGAAAATTTTGAAGAAAAATTAGAAGAGCAAAAGAAAATTTCTTCAGAAGAAACCAACTTAGATAATTTAGTTCCTTCTGAAAATGTTACAGAAGAAGATACTACATCTACCGAAACAATTACACCACTCCCTGTTACTATGGGTGCTGTAGGAATAATAGAAATCCCCAAAATAGATCTAAAGGTAGCTATTGGAGAAGGCGTAGATATGGATACATTAAAATATGCAGTGGGTCATTTTCCCGATACTGCAATGCCAGGGGAAACAGGTAACTTTGCCGTAGCAGGCCATAGAAGCTACACTTATAATCAATATTTCAATCGCCTTGATGAAGTAAAAACAGGTGATGAAATATTAGTTACTTCTTTAGCTGGAACATTTACATATATTGTTGATGATATTAGTGTAGTAGAACCTGATGAGGTGTCTGTCTTATCCCAAACATCAAATTCATCCATCACACTTGTAACATGTACCCCAGTAAGAGTTGCAACACACAGACTTATAATTAAAGGACACTTAAAATAAAAAGCGAAGTTAAGGATAATTTTGATTATCCTTAACTTCGCTTTTTTGCTGATCTATTCCAAATAATACCTAAAGCTATTTAACTATTTTTTCTTTTTATCTATTTTTTTTAAAGGTATTTTTTTTCTAAAAGGTACCCTTTTAATCTCTAGTTTTTGCCTTATTCCAATTTCAACATCTTTTTCAAAATCTAAAGAATTCGTCTTTAATACAGCCAATATTTGTGTTGGGTAAACACTCTTATGCCCTACTATCAAATAACTAACTACGCAAGCCACAGAAGCGTAAGAAGCTGTATTAACACCATAAAGTTCCATAGCCATTATTATAGCAGCAATTGGCGTATTAGCACATGCTGCTAAAGCGGCTACCATACCAACAGCAGAATAAATACTAATATTTAAATTTAACAAACTAGCCCATGCATTTCCTGCAGTTGCACCTATATAAAAAATAGGTGTTAATATACCACCACTTCCGCCTGAACCTAGTGTTATAGATGTAGTTATCATTTTCATAAAGAAGTTGTACCCACTAGTGCTTGTACCACTAAGAGAGTTATTTATAACAGAAGAACCTAACCCAATAAACTCAGTATTTCCTTTAAATAATAGTACAATAACAATCAATATCAATCCACCGAGCAGTCCTTTTTTAGGTTTAGAAATATTTAATTTCTTATTAAATAAATACTCGACAATAGATATAATCTCAATAAACATCAAGCATACTACTCCAATAAAAGCTCCAAATAATAACATTCTAAAAAAAATATTCACAGGCTGAGTAACAAAAGCATCAATATTATATTTATGATGTTGCACTCCAATAAAATCGTTCACAAAATAACTAATATAAGAAGCTATAAGTGATGGCAATAGAACAATATATGAAAATTTACCAACATATAAAACCTCTGCTGCAAATATAGCACCCGCTATAGGGGTTCCAAACACTCCAGCAAATCCCGCACTTACTCCACATACAACTAATCTTTTCCTATCTAGCCCATCCATTTTTAGAATTTTAGCAAAATAAGATGCTAATCCCGCTCCTATTTGAGCACAAGGACCTTCTTTCCCCGCTGATCCTCCAGCTGCTATTGTAATTACAGTAGCTACTAATTTTACAGGAACTACTTTAATATCAATTTTACCGGATCTTTTATGAATTGCCTCAATTACTTTTTCCGTTCCATGCCCTTCCGCCTCGGGTGCTAACTTTACAATAATAAATGCACTTAAAAAGAAAGCTATAGGCATTAACAAGTAATAATAATTAATCTTATTTAAACTACCAATACTAAAATCTAATAATTTCAGAAAACCACCAGAAGCTAGTCCAACTACAACTCCCACAATAGTCGCCAAAACTATCCACTTTATCATACTAGAAATAAGTATGTATTCCTCTAATATAACATCCTTACATTTTTTTCTCATTACTTCCCCCGAACAAATATGTATTCTTAATACAAACAGAGTGTCCACAGTAAAACTTAATTTATACCTGATCAAATTCTCAATGACTTAGCGAGTTTTGTACATGCATAAATTAATAGTTGAACTTGAAACTCTTGTGAATACGTTTCCTTATAAATTACTATATAATTATTAACATTAAGAAACACGCTACTTTTTTTTAGGTAACGTGTTCTATTGTTTTAAAAATATAATTCTTACTTCAACGCATCCATTAAATTATTTATCAATTCTTTATATGCATCTGTATCATTAATATATTTTTCTAATTTACCTGCTTCTAGGCTTTCAACTAAATCTAAATCTATTGGCATTTCTTCAAGTAATGGAAGTCCTAAATATTCAGCATGCTCTACTGCATCCTTTTTACTAAATATTTTAATCTTTTCACCACATTTTTCACATACAACATAAGACATGTTTTCAACAGTACCTAATAGTTTAATATTCAATTTTTTAACCATGAACACAACTTTTTTAACTATCATTGATACCATGTCTTGTGGTGTTGAAACGATAACCATACCTGATAAAGGAATAGTTTGCATAACTGTTAAAGCTATATCTCCTGTTCCTGGTGGCATATCTATCAAAAGATAGTCTAACTCTCCCCACTCAGAATCTCCGTACATTTGATTCAATACCCCTGTTATTAATGGGCCTCTCCATATAACTGGTTGATCTTCATCTTCCATAAGTAGGTTTAAAGACATTACTTTTATTCCCATATCAGTTTCAACTGGAAATAATTTTACTATATTTTTTTCTGCATCTATTGGTATCATTTCAGCTCTAGATTCGTTAACACCCAATATTCTAGGCATAGATGGTCCAGTTATATCCGCATCAAGGACACCTACTTTATATCCTAATTTTGTAAGCTCCACAGCTAAAATTCCAGTTACTGTAGATTTACCTACTCCACCTTTACCACTAATAACACCTACAATATTCTTTATCTTTCCATACTTAGGTAATGTCTTACCACATTCTTCTTCGTTACACTGTCCTTTGCTAGGGCAATTATCACAATCACTCATTTTTTAACCCTCCTAAATCCGTTTATATTAACCACTTAATATTATAACACTAAACATATACATTTATCAAATGCCAATAACATTTATTTTCACGTTTTGTTTTTATATTAAAAAAAGAACTGTCTTTACAGTTCTTAGTATCCCTCTGGTTCTGAATAGTATAAATTGAATTTCCAACTATTTTCAAGATAGTTATTAACATAATAATATGTAGTAGTCTTATTTTCATCTTTATTATAAAATTCTATTCTACATTTGTAAATATCAGTTTTATATCCATCTGTAATAATCTTCATAGTAATTGTATTTGTATTTGAATCTGAATTTTTCTCCATAATTTTATTGTTATCCTCTAAATTATTTTTGAATTCTTCAATATCTAAACTCAATAAAAATTTAGTTGTTTCGATATCATCATAGAAATCAACTCCTATAGTTCCCTCATAATTAGTTTCTTCTCTATAGCTCTTTAGTGCCATAATCATAGTTTCGTAGTAAACTAAATTAAAATTTATTGGCTTTCTAATATTCCAAAAATAATTTATTATATCATTATCTAATTTTTTAGAAACTATATAATTATTATCATCATTATATAAATTACCTAATTCTGTTTTATCTAATCCTGATATGTAATAATATTTGTATGAATCAGAATCTTTACCCTCTAATGTAATAGTATAATCTGGCTGAAGAGTTATTTTATATTCTACCTCTTTTGCTTTAGAAAAAATATCATAAAAATCTAATATAGTACTTTTGTCCTGTACTATAAAGGTAAAAGACTTATCTCTTGTATTTTCTATAATTATTTTTTTAATATTTCCTTCTTTAATAATTTCAAAATCTGAATTTTTTAATCCAAATTTTATCATAGTTTCATCAATTTTATTACATCCAGTAATAAAAAAAACAGAACAAATAAATAACAAAAATATCTTAAAATACTTGCCCACTAATATGTCCTCCTATGCTTAAAATATATCTACTTGATTATAACATAAAAAATTTATATTCTCACTTAAGCTCTATTTTATTTACGATATTATTTAAAAGTTCAATATAATCTCCCGTTAAATCATCTTCTTTAGTATAAAATGCAAATCTAATAGTATTTTCATTATTCTCAATATAATACTCATACGTTCTATAATAAATATTATTAATCACTTTTATTTTGTAACTTAATATATATGCTTTTTTGCCTTTGATTCTTGTTGGAATAAGTGAATAATCCTTTATATCATTTTGTTTTTCTGATATCTCTTTACTGCTTTCAAGAAATTCTTCAATATTACTTTTTAATTGCCACACTTGAATAAATCCATTAATTTCACTATTTTCAGTTTTAAAATTATTGTGATAAATTATTTCTTTACTTCCGAAATCCTTTTCCTCCACAATCCAATCACTAGGAAGGTAGTATATCACACTTCCATCTAATGCATCAAATTTATTAAAGTCAATATTTTCTAATTCTAATTCTTTTTCAGTATAAGTATTCTGAGTTATTTGATTTCCCTTATCTAAAAAATTTCCCATCCAAAACAGTGAAATCATTAAAACAACTATCAATGTAGTAACCCCTACTTTTTTTGCATTAATAAAAAAGACTTTCATAACAATCCCCCATAAACTTGTTCATATTATTACAAATATATGTGGATAACGTGAGAATTATTAGTATTTACTTCTAAAGAGAATTTTAAAAAAGAAGTATTTTAGTTTTTCTAAAATACTTCTTCATTATATAACACAGATTATAAATTGTTCATTAAATAAGCATACACATATTAATCTTTTTATTTAACAGGAATAACGACACAAGAATTTTTAAAATCATAGAACATTAACCAATAACCCATATTTTCTTTCATGTCACTAGAGTTTTTCTTAGGTATCCAGGTTACAAACCCTGTAGTTCCTCCAAAAGGTTGATCATTCATATTATTCTTGCCTAGTATAGCATATACCATATACTGAATCTTGTTTCTTTTATCTTTTTTAAATCCAAACAAGAAATAACTCCATTTTTTTATATATTCATAATAAGTCATCATTGGATAATAAATAATTGAATACTTATTATAATCTTTATCCTTATCAACACAACTCATTTCTTCAAAATATATTTTATATAATTTACTATTTCCAATACTTATTGCAAAGTCATCATATTCTTCATATCCACAACATATTTTTTGTAAGAACTTAGCTGTTGATCCTTTATAGAATTCATCATTTTGTATTTTTTCTACTTTTTCATCTTTATTATTATCATCTTTATTCTTTTCTATATCTTTTTCATATTTATCAAATATACTATAATCTTGTTTATCCTCTTCTTTGTTTTCTTCTTTGTTTTGTTCTTTGTTTTGTTCTTTGTTTTGTTCTTTGTTTTGTTCTTTGTTTTGTTCTTTGTTTTGTTCTTTGTTCTCTTCTTTGTTTTCCTTCTCTTTTACTTCCTTATCATCATTATAATGTCGGTTTTCTTCTTCAAAATCACTATCTTTTAGTTCTTTTACAATATGCTCTTTAATTTTTTTATTCTCTTCAATATTTTCTTTTCCTTCTTTAGCTTCTTCTATAAAGTATGTTTTCCAATCTTTTGGAAGGTCTTCACCTACAGCACCACATAGAACTGATATTATGTTTTGATCTGTAATTTTAACTATGGCAGCACCTTTAACATCTTGCATGTTCATATGAGCATAGGCAATATTATTCTCTTCATATTCGAGCTTAACTTCTCCTCTTGCGCGCTCATCTAAGTTAATCTTGTTTAATTTTAATAATTTCTTCTTCTTTTCTGTACCAATCAAAACTGCATAATAAGGCTCCTGTGATTTTTTTAAATTTTGAATGAAAAAACTTATCTTTATTTTACTATTTCTCTTCTCTAGTTTAGCATAACCCGTTGCTTGCTTACCCTCGCCTACTGAATATCCTTTTTCATCTTCCTGTATTATTATAAAATATCTACTATAATTACCTCTTGAAGACATTTTAATCCCCCAATCTAATTATTCATTATTATAATATATGATTGAAAGACTAAATATTTCCTATTTTTTATTAATAAATTTATACAAAGTATCTGATAATCTTCCAAACTCTTCTATACTAAGGGTTTCACCTCTTCTTTTTATCTCTATATTAGCTTCTTCAAATAATTTTTCAATATCATCTACCTCAATTAAATTCAAACTTTTAATTACATTTCTAAGTGTCTTTCTTCTTAAATTAAAAGATTGTCTAACAATTTTCATAAACAACACTTCATCAATAACTTTCGCTCTTGTTTTTGGTAATTTTTTTAACTGTATAACCATTGAATCAACCTTAGGGCTCGGGATAAAGCTAGTAGAAGGAACTGTTGCTATAATTTCTACATCACAATAATATTGAACAAGTATTGTAAGCGAACCATACTCTTTAGTAGATGGTTTAGCCGCAATTCTCTGAGCCACTTCTTTTTGTATCATAATAGTAAGCAGGTCAAAAGACTTTACTTCCTTTAAGATTTTAGCTATTATGGGAGTGGTTACATAATAAGGCAAATTGGCTATAAACTTAACATTCTTTTCATCTTCAATAATTTCATTAAAATCTATTTTCAACGCATCTTTATTTATTAATTGAAAATTATCATAATCTTCTAGTTCTTTTTCAAGTATTGGTATCAATGTACTATCTAATTCAATTGCACATACTTTTTTAGCCTTTTCCAATAATTCTTTTGTTAATGTTCCTACCCCTGGGCCTATTTCAATGACCAAATCATCTTTGGTTACATTTGAACTATCAACAATATCTTTTAATACTGATTCATCTTTTAAAAAATTCTGACCTAAACTCTTAGTAAATTTAAAATCATATTTCCGAACTATTTCTTTTGTATTTAAATTACCCATTTTCAATCTCCTCAGTTACTTTTTTTAAAGTTTTGATGAATTCTTCTTTTGTTATACCATAATTATTTAATCTTGTAATAAATTGATTTGAATTACAATATCCAATTCTTAAATCTCTACATAAAAGTTCTCTTTTCCTCTTAGCTTTTTGGCTGCCTGTCAAATCAAAAAAGAATATATCGGCTATTGTAAACTCTACTCTTTCTTGCTTAACTTCATATTTAGCTGCTGCTAAAGCTTTTCTAATTGTTTCTACAGATGCATTTTCAACACCTATATTAGTGCCTTTAAGTCCTTCTTCTCTACTAATATATGCATGCTTTATTCCTTCTACTCTTTTAGATATAATCTTTCTTATTTTTTCTCCTGCATGATCAGGATCGGTAAAAACAATAACACCTTGTCTTTTTTGTGCTTCTTTTATTCTTTCTATAACTTTATAGTTTATTCCAAATCCTCCTACAGCTATAACCTCTGCATCAACGGCCTTTTTTATAGCAGTTATATCATCTCTACCCTCTACTACAATGACTTCTTTTATCATTAATAAAAAATGCTCCTTTTTAGGGTTTTACAGTGAATACCCTATACCTATTTTAATAATTTATTTTTTATATATTCTATAATCAAGTTTCTAATTAAACTATTAATTTATACATAAAAAATCACATATATCTGTTAATTGTAAAACTAAATTTTAGTATCACAATATTTATCTTATCCTATAATCCTATCTTGTCAAGCTTATAGCCCTCATTTAGCTAGTAAAATCATCCACAATTGCAAATTGCAAATTGCTAATTGAACATTGCTAATTTGTTTTATAGCCCAAAATAAAAGAACTGCTAAAAAGCAGTTCTTTTATTTTTAGTTATTTAAGTAAATATACTTTAATATACTTTACTCCATATGCATTTGATTCATTCGTTGTGTTAAAATAAAGGTCAATATCATTACCTTTTATAGCTCCACCAATATCAGCAGCAATTGCATATCCATAACCTTCAACATATAGCTTTGAACCAAGAGGTATAACATTAGGATCTACTGCTACAGTACTATACCCACTAGGGTCTCTTACTACATGCATTCCACTGTAAGTAATTCCCCATCCTGGACTATCAGATGTTTTACCTGTGTCTGCATAACTCAAAGAATATGCAGTTGCTCTCATAGTAAATTGTTCTTTGTAAGTAATATCTCCACCCCTAGATAGAGTAAGCTTGCCCAAAGTTCCTACAGCAACAATTTCTTTAGTAGGTTCTTTTACAACCTCATCACTAATTACTGCTCTTGAAACTTCTTCACCATTTTCTAAAACAACTTCAGTTTTTATTTCTCTTTCCCCTAGCTTACCTTCTTGTACTACTGTTTTAGTTCCTTCATATGCGTTGTAATCTTTTTTAATCTCAGATGCATATTCAATTTCTTGACTTTCAACTTCTACTTTCTTTTCAACTTCGACAATAGTTATTTGTTGCCCATCAACAATCTCATCATCAAGTGACGCGGATAACTTATCATCAGAATCATATTCAATTCCTTCTACTGCTAACATACTGCCAACATTATCTTCAGCTGTCATAACAGTTTGTACATCATCACCGACTTGGATTGTTACACTTTTAGCCTTTACAATACTTATCATATCTCCTTCAGCTAATGTACTTTTCAAGCTTGGCTCAATTTTGTCTTTTGGCCCTAACACGATATCGTTACTTGAAAGTATGCTTTGCACTTCACTTCTATATGTTGTAACTTCAAGTTCATTTCCGTCAATAACTATCTTTATTGTCTTTTCCATGTTTAATATACTAACAATTGATGCAAATAGAACTAGCACGAAAAAGCAAAACGTCAGTAGTTTCGTTGAAAAATATTTTTTCAACTTGTTGTTCGTTGATATTTCCATATATTACCTCCTTGGCAAAACAACTTCGTTCATTATACCTTATAACGTCAACAACGTCAAATTTCAAAAAGTTGAATGTCCTTTTGTAAATATATAAATGCATAATATGCATATATGTTACATGGAATATGAATATTTTCGCGTGAAATTTTACTTAAAACAAGTCTCTAATAGTTTATTAATTAAATACTAAATAAATTCCTAGTATTTTCTAAAGCAGCTTCTTCAATCTCTTCATATGAAACTCCTCGTAATTCTGCTATTATCTCAATAATATATTTTATGTAATCTGACCTATTGCGCTTCCCCCTAAATGGAGTCGGTGTCATATATGGACAATCAGTTTCTACTAAAAGTTTTTCTAGTGGAACTATCTTTGCTACCTCTTTGATTTTTTTAGCATTTTTAAAGGTAACAACACCAGTAAAACCTATGTAATAGCCTTCTTCTATACACAGTCTTGCAAACTCAGGACTTCCAGAAAAACTATGAATTACTCCTGTTACCTTAGGAAATTTCTTTATCACATTTAACACATCTCCATGGGCTTCTCTATCATGTATAACAACAGGAAGGTTTAATTCTTCAGCAAGTTGCATCTGTTTCTCCATTACCTTTATCTGAACTTCTTTAGAAGGATTTTCATCCCAATAGTAGTCTAATCCAATTTCACCAATAGCTTTAACTTTTTTATCTTTGGCCATATTTTTTATGTTTATATACATATTATCGTCAAATTCACCTGCAAATTCAGGGTGTATACCTACTGCAGCATAAAAAAAGTCATTTTCCTTAGCTAATTTTAGTGATTTTTCAGTACCATCATAAGAGGAACCACAATTAAGCACTCCAACTATCCCATTTTGTCTAAGTTCTTCAATAATAATTTCTCTATCTTCATCAAAGCTTTCATCATCATAATGTGCATGAGAATCAAAAATCATACTCTACCTCCTAATGGAAATTTAGTTATGATACTAATATTATATCATCTTTTTAAAATTTGGCAATTTATTGGAGTTTAATTTGCAGTGTTGTTATATTATACCAATATCATTATATATAAGAAACTACAGCTGAAAGTAATCCCATAATGCATCCTAGGAGAGCTCCAAGCCATGTAATAGCACCTAATTCTTTACTAGCGATTTCTAAAATTATATCTTCTGCATAAGATACTTCAAAAGAATTTATTTTGTCTTCAACTATCTTTCTAATTTCAAATGCTTCAATAAAATCAACAGCACTATTTTCTACAAATCTATCATATACTATTTGTACAAAATCTGCAGAACTATCAGATAAACTTCTACTACTATTTATAGAAATATCTTTTAATTTATAAGATAATAATTTATCTACAACTTGCTCAACGTATTCTTTAACTTTATTACTGAATTCTTCACTATTTGCTAATTTAATTATTTCAGCATCAAGAATTCTTTTAACTTTTGCTATTATATCTTCGTCAAAACTATCAATAAGCTCCTTCAAAGTCTCTGTAGCCAAAATATTTTTTTCAAATATTTCCATCATTTCATTAATGCTATTTTCTTTAAAAATATTTTCCATAATAGCTTTAGTTACTGTATTAATAGATCTATATAAGCTCTCTCCAAAGCCATCTTTGATATTCTTAACTTCAGATTCTATAATTTTATCAATAACTTTATTCAAAATTAAAGCAATATCTTTTTGCGTATTCTCATCTTTTAATTGAGCACTTAAAGAAGTCATCACCTTTTCATTTATTGAATCAGGATTCACAAACATTGCTATCATTGGATTTATATTAGAACTAATCAATTTTGAAATAGTTTCCCTGATTTTTTCTTTTACTGAATCTTCTTGTATAAATTTATCTATTTCTGTTGAAATACTCTCACTATTATTATATATGTACACTTTAACAGAACCAATAATTTCAGTAGGAATTACATCATTAAGTCTTTTACCGTCCTCACTAAAATCATCAATCTTTTTAACTATAGATTTATTTATACTTTCAGCTAATTCGTCAGAATCTTTTAGTTTTATTATTTTATTTAACATTTTAATTCTAAAATCTTTATAAAAACCACTTTCAATGAAGTCCTTAGTACTAAATTGGAGTTTTTCATTAACAGTATCCATGATATTAGAAATCAAATCATTACGAACTTCAGTATTTTTTAGTTGATTAATTATGTATCCTGAAGTTTTGTCCTCTAAATTAACGACAAGTTTTTCATATTTATCTCCTAAAAACACTTTTATTTCTTCTCCTATAGAAGCTCCTTTTTTTTCAACAACTTCAACTTTGTCTTTAACCCAAGTCCTTAGTTTTCCATTCATCTCATCAGAACATAATGATTCAACGATTGTCTCTGATGTTAAAAGGTGCTCCCCTATGGCTTCTCCTACACTTTTAGCTATTCTATCTTTTTCCTTAGGTATAAGTCCTGGTGTAAATGGAACTTTAAACCCAAATATTCTTTTCTCTTCATAAGGTCTAAAAAGCATCTTAATGGCTAGCCAATTTGTAATATATCCAATTATAGACCCCACAACTGCTGTAAATAACACTCTCAACATTACTTCTTTCGTCATCTTCAACTACTTCCTTTTCTATTAAATTATCTCTTAACTACCTTAAACTACCCTTAATTTTACTACAAAAAAAATATTAAATAAAGATTTATTGTAAAGCTATGTTTTAGAATGTTGTTAATATTAAACATTTTGCTAAATAAATTGGTTTAATCCAAATAATAATTTGCAAATATTTCATAAATTGAACCTATTGATTTGAGCAATACCTTACAAATCAATAATTCTCTAAAACAGAGCCTAATTTTTAATAAAACTTGGTTCCCGTTATAATTACCTACAAAATCTAATAGCAACATACCAAAAATTAAAAGAGGATTCCTTAATATACTAAGAAACCCCCTTATAAAACTAACTATTTTTCTTTGTAGAAATACTCTATTATATCCCTGTATAATCTTTTATCTTTGTCTTTTATCTTTGTCTTTTATCTTTGTCTTTTATCTTTGTCTTTTATCTTTGTCTTTTATCTCTTCCTTTTCACCCTAAGTGAAAAGTTCTCTAATCCTCTATAAATTCAAAGATTTTCTGAGGCACGAAGAAAATCCTCCTCAATTGTGCATTGTGCATTGTGCATTGCTCTTATCTTACCTCTGCCCCTGTAGGTAGCACGCCAGGGTCAACAGCAAATAATTTATCTTTATCATCTGATGCTGCAAGTATCATTCCTTGTGAAAGTTCTCCTCTTAATTTAACTGGTTTTAAATTCGCTACTAACACTACATATTTTCCAATCAAATCTTCTGGTTTATAGAATTTAGCTATACCTGATATAACCTGCCTTTCCTCTTTACCTAATTGAACTTTTAGCTTAAGTAATTTATTAGCTTTTTTAACAGGCTCACATTCTAATACTTTAACAACTCTTAAATCTAATTTGTCAAAATCTTCTATTGTGATTTCAGGTTTTATCTGTTTTACTTCAAATTCTTCTTCCTTTGGCTCATTAGCTCCTGATGCCTCTAAAGCCTTTTGTCTTTCTTCTTCTAATTCTTCTAATTTAGCATCCATATCTATTCTAGGGAATATTGGCTCGCCCTTATCTAACTTAGTACCAGCTTTTGTACCATCAAAAGATACAATTGTATCCCAGCTAGTAAGCTCAGTTTTTAATTGTGTATTTATTTTTTTACTTGTATCTGGCAAGAATGAAGCTAATAGTACAGATGTAATTCTTAAACTTTCTGCTAAATTGTATAATACTGTACCTAATCTTTCTTTTTTACTTTCATCCTTTGCTAATATCCAAGGAGTCGTTTCATCTATATATTTATTACTTCTTCTTACTAATTTCCATATTTCATCTAATGCTTCCGGTAATTTTAAACTATCCATTTTTGCTTCTACTTTTTCAGATGCCTCAAGTGCTATTTGAATTAATGAACTGTCAATTTCTTCTTTCGCAGTTGGTGCTTGAATAACTCCATCAAAGTATTTGTTAATCATTGCAATTGTTCTATTTAAAAGATTTCCTAAATCATTTGCAAGATCTGAATTTGTTTTATTTATAAATAATTCGTTGTTGAAAATACCATCTTGACCAAAAGGTATTTCATGAAGAAGATAGTATCTTACTGCGTCAACTCCAAAATGTTTTACTAATATTACAGGGTCAACTACATTTCCTTTAGATTTAGACATTTTACCCCCATCTACTAAAAGCCAACCATGCCCAAATATTTGTTTTGGAAGCTCAAGTCCAAGTGCCATTAACATAATCGGCCAATATATTGTGTGAAATCTCAAAATATCTTTACCTACTAAATGTACATTTGCTGGCCAATATTTATTGTATAATTCATCCTTTTCTTGATCATATCCAAGTGCTGTTATATAGTTAGATAAAGCATCTACCCAAACATAAATAACGTGTTTTTCATCAAAAGTAACTGGAATCCCCCAATCAAATGTAGTTCTAGAAACACATAAATCTTGAAGACCAGGTCTTAAGAAATTATTAAGCATTTCATTCTTTCTTGACTCAGGTTGAATAAATTCTGGATGAGTTTCAATGTATTCAATCAATCTGTCAGCGTATTTTGACATTTTGAAGAAATATGCTTCTTCTTTTGCCTTTTCAACTGGTCTGCCACAATCAGGACACTTACCATCTACAAGTTGAGTTTCAGTCCAAAAAGACTCGCAAGGGGTACAATACCAACCTTCATACTCACTTTTATAAATATCACCTTGATCATACAATTGCTTAAATATCTTTTGAACAGTTTTTACATGATAATCATCAGTTGTTCTGATAAATTTATCATAAGAAATATTCATAAGCTCCCATAATTCTTTAATACCCTCTACAACTCCATCAATATACTCGATAGGTGTAACCCCATTATTTTCTGCTATTCTTTGTAACTTTTGTCCATGCTCATCAGTTCCTGTTAGGAAAAAAGTATCATGTCCTGTTAATTTCTTGAATCTTGCAATAGCATCAGCAGCAACAGTAGTATAGGTATTACCTATATGTAATTTTGCTGATGGATAATAAATCGGCGTAGTAATGTAATAATTTTTTTTATTCATTTTGTATCCTCCCGTTTTCTTTATAAAGATAATTTGCAATTTGCAATGTTCAATTTGCAATTTATATTGATTTTCTTCCCTTTGGTCAGAAAATCTCTAATTAATTTAATAATTAAAGATTTTGCGTAGCAAAATCATCCTTAATTGTGCATTGTGCATTGTGCATTGTGCATTGAATTAAATGCATTGTGCATTGAATTAAATGCATTGTGCATTGAACTAAAAAAAGCCCCTAAACATACTAAAAGTACATTTAGAGACGTATATACGTGTTACCACCCTAATTTATCTTTATCTCACAATAAAGATCTCAATAAGTGACTCCTCAAAAAGATTTTATCACTTTGCATTTTAACGGTTGCAACCGAATTGTCCTAATTAATACTCAGACAAACTGCTCCGAGGCCATCTTCATAAGTTATTACAACGCTAACTTTCACCTTTTTGCTAGCTCTCTTTAGATGTTTTCACTTACTACTCTTCTCTTCATTGCATTTATTTGTTATCTCAACTAAAATATTATGATAAAATCCTTAGTATGTCAATATTATTACCAAAAAAGTTTTATTTATTCTTATAATCATTATGTGCTATAATTTTTTCATAAAGAAATTGAGGTGATAAAATGAGTATCAAAGTTTTATTAATTGAAGATGAAGAATCTATAAGAAAATTCACTAAAATAGTATTAAGAAAAGAAGGTTACATTATTTTTGAAGCAGGTACAGGCGAAGAAGGTTTAGAAATACTAGCACTTGAAAATCCAGATATTGTTTTACTAGATATAATGCTTCCTGGAATAAATGGATTTGAAGTATGTGATATACTGCGTAAGAACCATCCTACTATTGGAGTTATTATGTTAACTGCTAGGGGTCAAAATTTAGATAAAGTAAAAGGTCTTCAAAGTGGTGCTGACGATTATATGGTTAAACCTTTTAATCCTATTGAATTATCTGCAAGAATACAATCATTACTAAGAAGATTAAATCCTGAAAACATAACAAAAAATAATTTAATTCTTTCCGGTCCATTCAAGATAGCCCTAGATAATAAAAAAGCTTATAAAGGAAGCGTAGAATTAAACTTAACTCCTAAAGAATTTCTGCTTCTTAAAATCTTCATAGAAAATAAAAATAAGGCCCTAAGTCGTGGTGACCTATTAGATATCGTTTGGGGATATAATTTTGTTGGAGACCCTAAGATTGTAGACGTAAATATAAGAAGATTAAGAAGTAAACTTGAAGATGATGCATCGAATCCAAAATATATAGAAACTGTATGGGGTATGGGATATCGCTGGAAGGAGAATTAACTTGAAATCAATTAGAACAAAAATTATACTAAGTTACTTCCTCATAATATTTATTACAATAATCCTTTCAGAAATTGCAATAATAACAATCTTTAGAAACAATTATTATAGCAATACTAAATCAATTTTAACTAATCAAATAATATTTTCTTCTGATAATTATAGCACTTTTTTTTCATCTAGGTCCCTTAAAGAAAATATTGCAAATGATGTAGATACCTTTTGGAGAAATACTAATGCTGAAGTTCAAATCATTGATTTAGATGGAAATTTATTAATGGATTCTATCGGTTACCTTCCAAATAACACTATAAACACTATAGATTTTACAATGGCTTTATCAGGTGAATTAGGTTCCTATGTTTACACATCAAGTTCAGCTGTATGGTCTGAAAACCTTATGAGTGTAGCCTATCCATTAAAATCAAAAGATGAAATAGTTGGTGTTATTAGGTTTATTACATCATTAAAAAAAGTTGATGAAGAAATCAAATACGTATCAATGGCATTGCTTTTAATTGGTTTTTCAGTTATTGTAATCACGGCTTTAATTAGCCTAATAATTGCTAACAGTATAACTAAGCCTATATCTAATATAATCAAAGGAACTGAAAACTTTATCGCTGGTGATTTCGATAAAAAAATCAAAAAGATTTCTAATGATGAATTAGGTAAACTTACTGATACATTAAACTTTATGTCAGAAGAAATAATTAAAAATGAAAAACTCAAAAACGAATTTATTGCTTCTGTATCTCATGAATTAAGAACCCCTTTAACCTCTATAAAAGGATGGGCAATTACCCTTAATCTTTTAGGTGAAAATGAAAAAGAGTATTTTGATGAGGGACTTAAAATTATTAATGATGAAACTGACAGATTGACTCTTTTAGTAGAGGAACTATTAGATTTTTCTAAGCTATCCTCTGGTAAAATTACATTGGATAAAAATCAATTGCAAATTAATTCTTTTATTAAAGATATATTACATCAACTAGCTCCACGATTTATGGAAAAACAATTAAAAATCAGTTTTGATGCTGACAAAAAACTGGATTATATAATCGGAGATAAAAATCGACTTCGTCAAGCTTTAATTAATATTTTAGATAATGCCTATAAATTTACTTCCTGCAATGATTCTATAAACATAAAAACAAGTTTAGTATCAAACAATAATCTTTTGATACAAATTTCTGATACAGGTTGTGGAATCCCAGAAGAAGAACTAAAACATATAACTAAAAAATTTTATAAAGGTAAAAATGTAAATTCTAGAAACGGAATAGGTTTATCCGTGACAAAAGAAATAATTAATATGCATAATGGCAATATAATTATTGAAAGTAAGGTTAATATAGGTACTATAGTTAAAATACACCTGCCTTTAGAGGCTTCTATTTAACGTTTTTGTAACCTAATTAACCTAATTAATTTTTATAATTATATTGAACAACTTACGGAGGTAACTTAATGAAGTATAAAAAATTCCTACAATACATTTTACTTATAATAATACTAATTTTATCCTCAGTTTCATGTTCTTATGCACCAAATATGGAGAAATCTGATATAGTTGCCCCTAGTTATGGTGAAAACCCTCTCATAGGTAATTGGAAGGTAACCAATGTTGTATCCCCAAACACTTTTTCTGATGACAAAGACTCTTTGTTAAACTGGCTAGGTGCAGAAGTATATTTCACAGAACAAGAAGCTTTAATTAATGGTTTTCAATATATTAATCCAAACTATAAAATAAAAACAGTAAATGCAAATGAATATTTCTTAAACACCTATAATGTAGCTGCTAAAAGTTTAGCGATAGAAGATGATGAATTAAAAGTAATCACTATAAGTGTTAACCAAACGTTCCTAAATAATTTTGTTATTATTTCTGAAGACTATATGGTTACATACTTTGATAATCTATTTATTTTTTTAGAGAAATCAACAACTCTTAATAATGAAAATGTCGTAACTGATGATATTAGCAAAAGCTTAAATATCGATAGTGCAAATTCAAATAATGTATCTGATGAAAATACCACTGTTGAATCAGGTATACTACTAAGCTTTAAACATTATGAACAAAAAGATTATGAAATACCTTATTCTACCAACGAAGAAACTTACGAACCTGCTTATAGAACTATTTGGATTGATTTTAATGGTGCCTATGTAAAATCAATAAAAGAACTTCCCTACATACTATTGCCAAGACTCAGTGGGTTTTGGAAAATTTCTACCGAACGCACAATAAATACCACTGATACTGAAAACTATATTGAGGATTCTTTATTCGCTTCACCTATAGGTATTGAAATAAAAAACCCTGAAACAAATTATGTTTATCCTGATAATAATAAATTCAGCTCTCTCTTAGATATATATTTTGTTGGAAATGATTATATTTCCATAGAATATAACGGAACTGGATTTTCAAGTAGCCAGAATCGTTCATATAAATATAACAGCTTAAGAGTATTGCCTATTGATACTATCTATAATTTCAATGAAACACCTGTACCGATTACAGAATTAATGGGTGCTGTCGGTGAAGAAGCCTTACAGCAAGGTGCTATATCTTTTCTTAATTCTATAAGGGAAGATGAAAGAAATGCTTATGAAAATATTCCAGATAATTTAAGCTTTGGAGTAGAAAGAAGTGAAGGTAAGTGGACACTAATTGGTAGATTAAACAATTCTACTTCCGCTTCAAAAGGATTATTTAATGACTTTGAAATTCCAACCATACCACCTAAAGAATTAGTAGGTTATGATTATTTATATACTTCTTGGAATGTAATTAAAGAAGATTTTCCTGATGCAATTGATGCTTTTGTTTCCCCAAACAAAAATTTCATTGTAATTATGCAACAAAATAAATTAGAAGGTTATAAAATTTCAGACGGAATTATTCAAAGCAAAAAACTCTTCACCTTTGATCTATTAGAAGATGAAATACCTATTATGTCCCAATGGTCAACGGGTTCATATGTTAACAAATGGAATGAAACATTTACTGATTTATCAAAAGAAAAATAAGGGATGAGATATAATGAAAAACAAGAAGAAACTTATTTTAGGATTAATAATTGGAGCTTTATTAATTTTTACAGTTGGCTGTCAAGGAACAAATGCTAAACAAACTGAAAATTCAAATCAAAATAAATCTGTTGATGAAGAAAACAATACTAGCAGCAACAAATCCGAAGATGTTTCAGAAACAGAAAATACTTCAGCTGAAAATGCAAATAATGTAGATGATACTAAAAAATCTGCTGGTGATTCAGAAGAAGCATCTGATAAAACAACAGAGCAAGAAGTTTCTGCTGATGAAAAAATTGTTTATCTAACATTTGATGATGGTCCTTCTGAAAATGTTACTCCTAGAGTTCTAAAAATATTAGACGATTATGATGTTAAAGCTACATTCTTTGTTATGGGTCTTAAAGCAGAAAAATATCCAGATTTAATATTAGAGGAACATAATAATGGGCATATTGTAGCAAACCATACTTATAGTCATGATTTAGACTATTTATATGAAAATCCTGATAATTTTATGGAAGATGTGCTAAAGTGTGAAAATGTGTTAAAAAGTATCATCGATGGATATGATTATAAATTAATTCGTTTTCCTGAAGGAGCTTTCCATGATAAAAAAGCTGACCACAGAGAAAGAGTAGAATCTGAAGGATATCACTATATAGATTGGAATTGCATAAACGGAGATTACATGGGTAACTCAATACCTGCTGATGAGTTAGTCCAATACGTAAAAGATACTTATAGGGACCAGCAAAAAGTTGTGCTACTAATGCATGATTCAACACCAAAAGAAACCACTGCTGATGCTCTTCCAGAAATAATAGAATTTTTCCAAGAGAAAGGATATACTTTTAAAAACTTAGAAAAATTAACACACTAATACCATTTTAAAATTATAATTTGCAATTTGCAATTTGCAATTTGCAATTATGGAAGATTCTCGGCTGGCGCCGAGAATCTTTGTTTTTTCACTTAATTAAAGATTTTGCTACCGCAAAATCATCCTTAATTGTGCATTGTGCATTGTGCATTGTTCATTGTGCATTGTGCATTGTGCATTGGTAGAGTAGGTCGGAGGCTCTCGCCTCTTTCCCCTCATCAAACCGTGCATG
>NZ_JBTVVN010000034.1:0-36453 GCF_054819755.1 Clostridium sp. DL1XJH146 | reverse complement strand
AAAAACCGCATGCACGGTTTGATGAGGGGAAAGAGGCGAGAGCCTCCGACCTACTCTACCAATGCACAATGCACAATTAAAAGATTAAAAGATTAAAAGATTAAAAGATTAAAAGATATACAATTTGCAATTAAGAAGGATTTTGTTCCTTGTAGTCACAAAATATTCAATTAAAGATTCTCGACCAAAGGGAGAGAATCATCCTTAATTGTGCATTGTTAATTGTGCATTGTGCATTAAGGTTCTAGTAAAGGTTTAATAAAGGAGGATATTTATGAATAAAATAGTTTTTTTCGGGGGTAAAGGTGGCGTTGGAAAGACTACATGTTCTGCTGCTTTTTCTATAGCATCAGCATCTAGTGGTAAAAAAACGTTGCTTGTGTCTACTGACCCTGCACACTCTATTTCAGATATTTTTGAAAAGAAGATAGGTGAAAAAATAATAAATATAGAAGAAAATTTAGATGCTTTAGAGATAAGCTCTGAAGTTGAATCTAAGAAATATATGGAGGGAGTAAAAGCAAATCTTAAAAATGTAGTTTCTCCTGTCATAGTTGAAGAAATTAAAAAACAAATAGATGCGGCTGCGGTTTCACCAGGTACAGAAGAAGCTGCATTATTTGATAAAATGATTGAGATAATAAATGAAAAAGTAGATGAGTATGATCAAATAATATTTGATACAGCTCCTACAGGACATACAATTAGGCTGATAAGTTTGCCACAATTATTAGGTTCTTGGCTTGAAACTCTAATAGTGAAAAGAAAGAAAGCACTTGGACTTATGTCTATGGCGAATCATCATGGTAAAAAGAAGCAAGAAGAAATTGAAGAAGATAAAGTAATTCAAATTCTAAGTAAAAGGTTAGACAACGTAACAAAAGCTAAGAAAATAATGATTGATGATAAAAAAATGTCCTTCATATTTGTATTAAATGCAGAAAAACTTCCTATAGAAGAAACAAAGAAAGCTGTAGTTATGCTTGAGAAATATGATGTTAAAGTAGATACTTTAGTAGTTAATCGTATCTTCCCAGAAAAAATAGAAGATGATTTCTTTAAAAAGAAAAAAGAGCAAGAAACAAAGTATTTACAAGAAATAAACGAAAGTTTTAAAGGTAAGAATATTATAAAAATACCTATGCTTAGTTCTGATATGAGAGCATTCAATATTAAAGATATTGCAGAATTCTTTAATAAATAAACCCAAGTTTAAAGGGTTTATTTTTTTCTTAATTTATAATTGTGGTGATATATATAATGCAGTTTAAATAAGCAAATTTAAGTTTAATATTGCAAGTTGCCTTATATTTAATAGAAATATTCTATTAAATATAACTGTTTTTTACTATTATAAATATGTTAAAATTAGATAAGATAGTTTTTAAGAAAACTTTTTGATATGCTAAAATAACAGTGAGTTCTTTACAAGTCTTTAAATTAGTTAAAGATTCTCAGAGGTACGAGGAGAATCATCCTTAATTGTGCATCGTGCATTGTGCATTGTGCATTATATTTTGTGTATTAGGTATTGTATCATGAATTGTGCATTAAAGAGGAGGGCATATGGAGACCGTGCAAAACAATATATTGATTGTTGAAGATGAAAAAAGAATGAGAAAATTAATAAATGCTTATTTGAAAAGAGAAGGGTTTAATTGTATTGAAGCTGAAAATGGGATAGACGGACTTAAAAAATTTAGAGAGAATAAAATTGATTTAGTAATTTTAGATATAATGATGCCTGTAATGGATGGGTGGACAGTTTGTAAGAGTATCAGAGATAATTCTGATGTACCTATAATTATATTGACAGCAAAAGCTGAAGAAGAAGATAAGTTGAGAGGATATGATTTGGGTACAGATGATTATGTAACTAAACCTTTTAGTCCTAAGGTTCTTGTGGCGAAGGTTAAAGTGGTTATGAAGAGAGTTTATAGTAATGAAAAAGAAAAAGATGATAAATTAAATTTCGATGGGTTAATATTGAATGAATTATCGCATCAAGTTTTGTTGAATGATGAAGAAATATATTTATCTCCTACAGAATATGATTTGTTGATTTATTTTGCGAAAAATAAAGGAATAGCTTTATCAAGAGAAACTATATTGGATAAGGTCTGGGGTTATGATTATTTTGGTGGACTTAGGACTGTCGATACAAATGTTAAAAGATTACGTGAAAAATTAAAGGATAAATCACAATATATAGTTACAGTAAGAGGTAGTGGCTATAAATTTGAGGTGAAATAATGAAGAAAAAGAGAGTAAAGAGCATTAGACGTAAACTAATTTTAGTTACATTATTGATGTTTTTAGTCTTCATTGTTTCTGAAGTTGTGTTTCAAACGGTATTCTTTGAAAAATATTTCACATGGAAGAAGACAAATGATTTTAAGGCTGAATTAAAAGAATTTGAGTTTGAATATTATAATGAAATTGATAATTGGAAAGGAACTATTGAGATTATTAAGGCTTTTGAACAAAAAAGCGAAGCTAAAATTGTAATACTTGAGAATGATGGCACATTAAGCTACATTACCAATTTTGAGGATTCTGTTAAAGATGTTACAAAGCTTAACGATGTTAAATCAATAATAACAGATTGGATATCCAAGCCTGATTCCATAATAAATATTCAAAATTCAGAGGATATTACTTACACTGTTGAAAATGAGTATTATGATTTTAATTATCTTGTATGCATTTCACCTATTAAAAAGAATAATACAACTGTTAAAATAATTTTTGCGATAACTCCTTTAAATGAAGTAAAAGATACTATTGGGGTCTTAAATGATTTTTATTCTTATTTTTACATAATTGCAATTTTAATAGTATTGATTTTGTCAATATTCTATTCAAATTTAATTTCCATTCCTCTTATCAATTTGAATAAAAAAGCGAAAAAAATGGCTCAATTAGATTTCACGGAGAAATGTGATAATGGTAGAAATGATGAAATTGGATATTTAGCTAAAACCTTAGATTTTTTAGCTGATAATCTTAAAGATGCTTTGAATTCACTAAAAGAATCCAATGAGCAGTTAAAAGATGATATCCAAAAAGAAAAAAAGTTAGAAAAAATGAGAAGAGAATTTGTAGCATCAGTTTCGCATGAGTTAAAAACTCCAATAAGTTTGATAGAAGGGTATGCAGAAGGACTAAAAGATAATATATTTGATGAAGAAGATAAAGATTTTTATATAGAAGTAATTATAGATGAATCTCGTAAAATGGGTAACTTAGTAAATGATATGTTGCAACTTTCTAAATTTGAATCAGGAAGTATTTCTCTTGATATAAAACAGTTTGATATAGTTTCTATGGTTAATTCATATATAAGAAAATTAAGTCCTATTGCAGAAAATGAAGGTAATAAACGAATTATAGCTAAATACGATCCGTCCCTTTCTATACTGGCTTATGGTGATGAAAATAGGATAGAAAAAGTAGTAAATAATTACATGACTAATGCAGTGAGATACACTAAGAGTGATAAAAATATATATGTAGATATTGCTATTGTTAATAATCAGGTATATGTGGAAGTGGAAAATGAAGGTGAAACTATTCCAAAAGAGGAAATGGAAATGATATGGAATAAGTTTTATAGAATTGATAAATCGGGTAATAAGAATTATGGAGGGACAGGACTTGGTCTCTCAATAGTAAAAAATATTTTGGATTTGCATAAAAGTTCTTATGGAGTTGAGAATACAGATTTAGGTGTTAAGTTTTATTTTACCTTGAAATACAAATAAAAATAAGCAGTAAATAAAGAATAAAAAAACCTTGCATGATGATATGCAAGGTTTTTTAGAGGGGAAGTGTATATATTCGAATTAATCGGATAATTCTAAGTTAACTTTAATAGTTTCGTTGTTTCTAAATACTTCTAATTCTATAACATCACCGGCTTGGTACTGTTCTTTTAAGGTGTTTAATTCCTCTGTAGTTTTAACAGTTTTGCCATCGAAGCTTATGATAACATCGCCTGTTTTTAATCCAGCTCTTTCACCAGGACTAAATTCTTCCACTTCTTTAATGTAAACACCTTCAGGTATATTATATCTTTCAGATATGTCAGTTGTTATATCTCGAACAGTAATTCCTATTGTAAGTATAGGCTTTATGAGTTCGCTCATAATTGGCATAATATCATTAATAGGGATAGCAAAGCCTAAACCTTCTACAACACTACCAGCTATTTTAGCACTATTTATACCTATTACTTCACCATAGATATTAACAAGTGGACCACCACTGTTACCTTCGTTTATAGCTGCATCTGTTTGTATATATGTTTGAGTAGCAGCGGTATTTTCATCTACTGTAACCTCTCTATTTAAAGCACTAACTACGCCAGTTGTGACAGAGCCAAGAAACTGTCTTCCGAGAGGATTTCCTACAGCTATTACAGGGTCTCCTACTTGAAGATTATCAGAATCTCCAAATGAAGCAACAGCAGGCATTGCAATATCATCAACTACTTTAATTACAGCTACATCTAATTCTTCATTATAATTAACAAGTTTAGCTTCTACTTCTTTTGATTCTCCATCATTAAAAATAACTTTAATTTGTTTTGCTCCATTTACAACATGATAGTTTGTTAATATATATCCTTCTTCACTAAATATTATTCCAGAACCAAAACCTTCAGTTGGAACGGCAGTTCCTAAAATATCAGTTACAGTAACTGATGAAGTCGATACGCCAACAACGGCTGGACCAATTTGTTTAGCAATATTTGAAACTGATAAAGGAATATAATTAGTAGTAGTAACTGGAGTTTTTACTGTTTCAGTAGTACTATTGTCTGTATTATCTGAAGTTGCTGTATTTTGAGCTAGGTCAAGTTTAGGTAAATAGAAAGCTGTGGCAAAAGAACCAACAACACCACCGGATATTGAGCATATTAATCCTATGGCTATTAGAGGTAAAATTCCTCTACGCTTTGTATGCTTTTTCTTAGGTAGTTTTTCCTCAGGTTGTGTTTCAACAGATTGAATTTCTACAGGCTGTGTTTTTTCTAGCGAATTATTTTCTAGATTTTCATTGTAATTATCCATTACTATACCTCCGTAAAAATGTAATTAATATTAGATTTAGATTATTATGTCTATACTTAATATAATAAATATTATTTGTTACATTAATATGTCAGATAAATTAAAAAAAAAGTTAAGAAAGTTAATAAAAATAAAAAAAAATGTGAAAAAATGTGAAAAAATGTGATTATAAATTTAATTCTGCCTTATTTAATGAAGCATTTATCTCTCCGCCTATTAGGATTATAAGTGAACTAATATATAACCATAAAAGTAGGGCTATAACGGCTCCGATTCCACCATAGAGCCTGGAATAATTGTTGAAATTATTGACGTAATAAGAGAAAAGTATTGATGATAAAATCCAACCAACGGTTGTAAAAATTGCACCAGGTAGAACCTGGATGAAAGTTAACCGTATAGTAGGAGTTACTTTGTAAATTAGTGCAAAAATAAAAATCATTGCAAATAATGAAACAAGATATCGTAGTAAATCCCATAATAAGTTTAACTGCCAAGGTAAATTTAGCCATAGAGTAACCTTTATGCCTATCAAATTACCAAGAACGAGTAAGATAAAAGCAAAAATAATTAACAAGGCTAAACCAAAGGTACATAAAATAGACATAAGTTTAACGGAAATGAAGGAACGACGCTCCTTGACTCTGTAGGCTTTATTTAAGCCTCTAATTATTGCACTTATGCCTGTAGATGAAGCCCAAATTGTGATAATAGCACTAATAGACAATAAATTACCGTTTGTGGAATCGAATATTTCTATTATAGTAGTATAAATGAGTTCAAAAACAGTGTTAGGCAATATTGTTTTAAGACTGTTTAAAACAGATGTGCTTTCTATAGGAATGTAACCAAGTAACGTAAGTAAAAAAATAATAAAAGGGAAAAAAGAAAGCAAAAGACTGTAAGCTAGTTGCGATGCTAGCGCTAATATATCATCTCTATTTAATTTCCGGAAAAATTTGAATATTTTTTTTTGATTAATCATAAAAAAACCCTTTCTTTTTAACATAGTTTTAAGAGTGCAGCTTTTTTAAAAATATGGAGTGCAGTTTTTTAAAAATATGGAGTGCAGAGTGCAGTTAAAACATAAAATATAAAGTATAAAACATAAAACATAAAACATAAAACATAAAACATAAAACATAAAACATAAAAAACCTCATTATGTTTTATTTTCTCACAAACTTAATTATAAAGCATTAGCTGTATTTTTGCAGTATTTTGATTTCTTTTATTAGTATAAAACTAAACCTATAAAATTAGTACATAATTATATAGATAATTGTGAAAAATTATAATGAGGGAAAAATATAATTGCAATGAATAATGCATTAGATAAAACAAATGCACAGTGCACAATGCACAATGCACAATAAAGATTTTGCTGTGCAAAATCTTTATTGTGTTAAAAGATTATTAGAGAATTAAAGAGAAAGAAACAAGGAGCATTAATAAAACAATACCTAATAATAAAACAAAAAGAAAGGGTTGATAGAATGCATGTATTTTATAAATATAATGGAAAGTTTGGGTCTGCAGAGGCTGATTTTACAGAAAGAAGTATAAATGATGCAATACAGTGGAACTTACTTGCCGAAGAAGCTAAATATAATGCTAAAGAATTTATCCATTTGACTAGAAAAGTATTGAATGAGATGTTTCAAGATGGAGATATAGAGTATAGCTTTAAAAGTGAAGAAACACTTGAAGAGAAGATAAAAACATATGTACATCCAAAAATGGAGAATGGTTTTTTTGACTTAAATGTTACACATGATAACAATGAGCATTATCTGATGCATCTAGGCTTTGATAATAAATCTTATATTTCTTGATATAAGTGAAAAAGAAAGGAAGAAGTTAGGTTAGTTTGATAATGACCAGCTTCTTTTGATTATGTATAATTTTAAAATGTAGACAGGGTAATTGTTGTATAGCTAAAAAATATTTAACATAAACGAAGTTATTGTGATAAAATATCATTAAACAAGTTCTAGATTTGGCAGAAAGATAATATAAGGACACAACAATGATATTAATATTAACATGATTTTGAAATATAAAGCAGTAAACCAAGGAGAAAGTTTATGTTAGATAATCTTATATTTAGTATTAGTATTGTAATGCCTATATTTTTAGTGATGTGCATGGGGTATATTTTAAAGGAGAAAAAAATAATAAACGATAACTTTATAAAAACTGCTAATATCATTATATTCAATGTTGCACTTCCTATAAAGTTGTTTAATGATGTGTCAAAAAGTTCTTTTGATGAATATTTTGATGCTGTATTTATATCCTTTGTTATAGTGGGGCTTTTGATAAGTGTAATAGTGATTTGGCTAATAGGCATATTCTTTATTAAAGACAAATCTCAGCTGGGAGCTTTTATACATGGTTCTTATAGAGGCAACTTTTTATATGTAGGTTTATCATTTATGGAAAATATAACGGGAACAATAGGATTGAAAACGCCATTGATAATTGCTTTAGCCGTACCTTTAGTTAATGTATTAGCGGTTATTATACTTACATTTACAGATGTAAGCACAGAAGCAAAAGTGAGTATTAAAGATACACTTAAATCAGCTTTTATTAATATAGTGAAGAACCCAATGATTATTGCGATATTTTTAGGTATTGTTGTTTCAATTATAGGTATAGAGTTACCATTAATCTTAACGAGTACAATGAGTTATTTTAAAGCAGTAGTAACTCCACTTGCATTAATTACTATAGGTGCTTCTTTTAACTTGCGAAATTCAGTTGGAAGTCTAGCGGCGGCTCTTTTAGCAAGTTCAATAAAATTAGTTATTATGCCATTGGTAGCAGTTGTACTAGCTATATCAATTGGTTTTTCAAATGAAGATATAGTATTGATTTATTTATTTTTCGGCGTGCCAAGCGCAGCGGTATCTTATATAATGACGGCAGCAATGAATGGGGATAAGGATCTTAGCGCCAATATAATTATGACCACAACAATTCTTTCGGTATTAACTATGACAGTATTTATCTTTTTCTTTAAGACTGTGGGGATTGTATGATAATACATAGAGAACTTATTTTTATAATGAAGAGTGCTGATTATAGTTAGCAATTTGCAATTATTGAACATTGCAAATTGCAAATTATCTTTTAAAAGTAGTAGTTTAATATAATCAAAATTTTAAAATATAGCTTACCACAAAAAAAAGGAGGATTATTTATGAAAATTGTAAGATTTGTAAAAGAAGAGCAAGAGGATTATGGGGTATTAAATGAAGATGGCAGAATACTTTCTTTTGGAAAAATTTTTGGAGAGAAAGCACCAACTAATTATGTGGAGATAGTTGAAAAATTTGAATCTGACTATAGAAATAAGATAAATAGTTGTGGCTTAGAAGAGTATGATATAAACTTGGATGAAGTTATATTGAAATCTCCTGTTGATGACCCTAAAAGAGGTGTGATTTGCTTAGGTAAAAACTATAGAGAACATGCAAATGAAGTTCTTAGTTCTATGGACCTTAAAGGTGGAATACCAACTGATCCAATTTATTTTTGCAAATTAGTAGATGAGCCAGTTGGACCGAATGAAATAATTCCTTTACATAAAGAACTAACTGATTCTTTAGATTATGAAGCTGAATTAGCTCTTATAATAGGAAAGAAAGGTAAAAATATATCTAAAGAGGATGCTGAAGATTATATATTTGGATATACAATATTAAATGATATATCTGTAAGAAATCTACAAGCTAAACATGTGCAATGGTTTAGAGGAAAAAGTGTTGATGGAACTTGCGCTATAGGACCTTGTATAGTTACAAAAGATGAAATAGGATTTCCTGTTGAATTAGATATTAAATCTTATGTTAATGGGGAACTTAGACAAAATTCTAATACTAGAGAATTTATATTTGATATACCATTTACATTGAGTGATTTTTCAAGAGAAACTACTTTAAAAGTAGGAGATATAATTTCAACTGGTACTCCTGCAGGGGTAGGTATGGGATTTAAACCACCTAAGTTTTTCAATGAAGGAGACGAAGTTGTCTGTGTCATTGAGGGAATAGGAGAGCTTGCTAATACAGTTAAATAATTAAAAGAGATGTGTGATAAATATTTTTTGGTCTGGAAAATGAAAAAGGTAGGCAAATTAAGCCTACCTTCCCATTTAGGGTAACAGGGGAACGATTATTCCTTTCTTGTAAAAATACAACAGTTAGGTTGATATTTTATCAAATAATCTGGTATCTAAATCACAAGTTTCAATTAGCATAATAAGAGAATGGTACATAACTAATTTCTAAGCGGCGTAGTTGTTATAGCAACGGCCGCAATGAATATCCAATAGAGACACCTCCGAGATAATCATTTAGGAATAATCTATTCCGCCTGATAATATATATAATACCCCGAAAAACAAAAATTATACATAACCATAAAAATATTATATATAAAAAATACTGAAATATAGGAAAGATATTAGTATTGATTAATATTAGAAAATATATAATTTAATTAATATACTTATGAAAAAATACAGTAATTGCAAATTAATTCTCGTTGCGAAAATAAAAGTAATGTGCTATAATAATTTAGGTTTAAAAAAATAATAATCTTTAATTCAGTCCAGAGAGGCTGGTAAGATGGAAGTTTTCATAAGCATATTATGCAGAAATGCGTGTATATAGCTTCTTACCAGCACAGGTAAGAAGCTTTTTTTATAAATTTTTTTAAATTAGATACTTTAAATCAGTCCAGAGAGGCTGAAAAGGAGAATGAAATTCTCCTTAAAAAATGGCTTTATAAAAATAGAGCTCAAATATCAAAGGGGGAAATATAATGACAGAAAACGTAATTAACAAATCAAATGAAACAGAAGGACTTTTAGCACAATCAAAAAAAGTAATCTTAGCTCTTCAGCACTTAGTTGCAATGTTTGGGGCCACGGTTTTAGTTCCTATACTAACAGGATTTGATCCAGCAGTAGCACTAGTTGCAGCAGGGTGTGGAACTTTGATTTTTCACTTTTGTACAAAGAAAAAGGTTCCAGTATTTTTAGGTTCTTCCTTCGCATTCATAGGTCCTATTTTAATTGTAAAAGAGCAATTTGGTGATTTAGCATATGCTCAGGGTGGAATTATGGTAGCTGGTTTAATTTATGTTTTACTATCATTACTAATTAATAAAATAGGTGTTGAAAGATTATCAAAGATCTTACCTTCACATGTAATAGGTCCAATGATTATTGTAATCGGAATGAGTTTAATCCCAGTAGCAATAGATAGTGCAAGAGTTAACATAGTAATAGCAATAATTACTTTTAGTGTAGCAATATTAGTTTCAAAATTTGCAAAAGGGTTTGTAAAGCAATTAGCAATTCTTATAGCTGTAACAATCGGATACTTAATTTGTGCACTTTCTGGAATTTTAGATACATCAACAGTAACAGATGCAGCTTACTTTGCAATACCAAACTTCACTACTCCAAAATTTGCATTAGGAGCAATTGCAATAATTGCACCAGTAGTAATAGCAGTATTTATGGAACATATAGGAGATATTACAACTAATGGAACAGTAGTAGGAAAAAACTTTGTAGAAGACCCAGGTTTAAATAGAACATTACTTGGAGATGGACTTGCTACATTATTTGCTGGTTTCATAGGCGGACCTGCAAATACAACTTATGGTGAGAATACTGGTGTACTTGCAATCACAAAGAACTACAACCCTGCAATATTAAGACTTGCAGCTGTTTTTGCAATAATACTTGGATTTGTTGCAAAAGTTGGTGGAGTTCTAAGTTCAATTCCACAACCAGTAATGGGTGGTATTTCATTCATGTTATTTGGAATGATTTCTTTGATAGGTGTAAAAACTATAAAAGATAATAATGTAGAATTTAATGCAAAAAATATAATTGTTATGGCTTCAATCTTAATAGTAGGACTTGGAACAACATATTTGCAAAAATATGCTGGGATTTCTTTAGGAGTTCACATTCCAGGAACAGTAGTATCTTTAACAGGATTAAGTTTGGCAGCTATAGTTGGAATTTTTATAAATGGTATATTTATATTTGTTAATTGGATGTTGAATAATAAAGAAGCATAATTAATTCAATGCACAATCTACAATGCACAATGCACAATGCACAATCAAGTTCAAGAGATAAGTTCAAGAGATAAGTTCAAGAGATAAGTTCAAGAGATAAGTTCAAGAGATAAGTTCAAAAGATAAGTTCAAGAGATAAGTTCAAGAGATAAGTTCAAATGATAAGTTCAAATGATAAGTTCAAGAGATAAAAGATAAGTTCAAAAGATAAAAGATAAGAAATAATTAAAAGAACAATTAATAAAAACAATAAATATTTAAACATAAGTTAATGTGCATTATTTTGATATGAATGTGTAGTTATGATTTCATAATGTTTAATAAAAAAAGAATCTTTTGCCTGAGGGTGATGGATTCTTGTTTTATAAATAGGGGTTTTGTATATATTATAGATAGAGTCAGTAAAATAAAATAAAATTATATTAAATTTTCATTAGGTTATAATTGAACTGTGAACTGAAACATGTATATTTATGCAATGGCACTTGAAATAAAGTAGATAATGAAATATAATTTTAATATTGTAAATACATTAAAACAATAAAAACAAAATTTTATATAAAATTAATATTTTTCATACAACAGAATTCTAAAATTAAACACAACAAAAAAAGAGGGGGCAACATTAATGAAATGTTCAAAAAGAATTAACGGAGTGGGGACTTCACCTGTAAGAAAATTGATACCTTATGCTGAGGAAGCTAAAAAGAACGGAAAGAAAATATATCATCTTAATATAGGCCAACCAGACATTAAGACACCAGACATATTTTTTGATGCAGTAAAAAATTATAAAAAAGAAGTATTAACTTATGTATCCTCAAGAGGAATACCAGAATTAGTTAAGGCTATTCAAAATTATTATAAAGACTACGGTATGGATTTTGAAGAGGAAGAAATTTTAGTAACATGTGGTGGAAGTGAAGCATTACAATTAACATTGCTTACTTTGCTTGATGCAGGTGAAACTGTACTCGTAGCAGAGCCTTATTACGCAAACTACAATACTATTTTTAAATCATTAGAATTGAATGTGGCTGGTATCCCAACTAAGGCAGAAGATGGTTTTCATTTGCCAAAGAAAGAAGTTATTGAGGAAGTTATTAAGAAAAATCCAACTATAAAAGCAATTTTACTTCCAAACCCAGGAAATCCTACTGGAACAGTGTATACAAAGGAAGAAATTGAAATGATAGCTGATATAGCTATAGAACATGACATTGCAGTTATAGCTGATGAAGTATATAGAGAGTTTGTATATGATTTTGATTCTTGCACAAGTTTTGGTACTATAGATAGAATCTATGATAGACTCGTTATAATAGATAGTATTTCAAAAAGATATTCAGCTTGTGGTGCTAGAATTGGATGTATGATTAGTAAGGATAAGGAATTTTTAAAGCAAGTATATAAAATGTGCCAATCAAGACTTTCAGTAGCAGAGCTTGAACAAGTAGGAGCAGCTGCATTATATACTACTCCTGATAGTTATTTGAAAGAAGTAAATGAAGAATATAGGAAAAGAAGAGATGTGCTATATGCAGGTCTAAGCAAAATAGAAGGTGTTGTATGCAGTAAACCAGAAGGTGCTTTCTACTCAATGGTTAAACTTCCAGTAGATAGTTCTGAAAAATTTATAATATGGCTACTTGAAAACTTTGATGTAGATGGTGAAACAGTAATGATGGCACCAGGAGATGGCTTCTATGCGACAGAAGGAATGGGTGTTAATGAAGTTAGAATAGCTTATGTCCTTAAAGAGGAAGACCTTAAGAAAGCTATTAATATACTTGATAAAGGACTTATGGAGTATCCGGGAAGAACTATTTAATTAATGCACAATGCACAATGCACAATTAAGGAGGATTTTCTTCCTTGCGTCAGAAAATCTTTAATTTAATTATATTTATAGTATACAGACTGCAGTTTACAGTTAAAATCTTTAAACTTCAATTAGCAATTTGCAATGTGCAATTGAGGATGATTTACTCATTCTTCGGAAATTTTTGAATTAATTCAAAGATTCTCGACGAAAGGAGAGAATCAACATTCACTGCACTCTGCACTCTGCAAAGTGCACTCTAATATTAAGACAATAACTTTTATAAAAACAATATTATAGATGAAAATAGACTATAAATAAGAAACAAAAAAAGAACGGGGGCATTTAAATGAACAATTTAATAGTGGCTAAGTTTGGGGGCAGCTCCCTTGCTAGTGCTGAGCAGTTTAAAAAAGTAAAGGGCATAATAGAAGGCGATAAAAACAGAAGGTTTGTTGTGCCATCTGCTCCTGGTAAGAGAAATAGTAAGGACCAGAAGATTACAGACCTATTTTATTTATGTCATGCCCATGCAAAACAAAACATACCTTTTGATCAAGTTTATAAATTAATTGAAGATAGATATAGAGGTATAGTTAATGGATTAAATATTGAAGTTGATATTGATAAATATTTAAATGAAGTTAAAGAAAATATAGCAAATGGCGCTAGCGAAGATTATGCTGCTAGTAGAGGTGAGTACTTAAATGGTGTTGTACTTTCGGTCTATTTAGGTTTCTTGTTTGTGGATTCTGATAAAATTATAAAATTTGATGCATCAGGATGTTATGATAAAGAAGAAACTGAAAAGTCTTTTAAGAATATAGTTTCTTGTCCTTGTGAAGGTTCAGGTATAGTCATTCCAGGTTTTTATGGTTCTAAGCCAGATGGAGAAATAAAGACATTTACAAGAAGTGGTTCAGATGTAACAGGTTCAATAATTGCACATTGCTGCGGTGCTGTACTATATGAAAACTGGACAGACGTTTCAGGATTTTTGATGACAGATCCTAGAATAGTAGAAAATCCAAAACCAATAGAGAAGATAACATACAAGGAATTGAGAGAATTATCATATATGGGAGCCTCTGTACTTCACGAGGATGCTGTATTTCCAGTATTAGAAGACGGAATCCCTATTAATATAAAAAATACAAACAAACCAGAAGATAAAGGTACATTAATAGTAGGAGAAAATCAGGTAGAGAATAAAAATACAATAACAGGTATTGCGGGCAGAAAGAACTTTACTGTAATAGCTGTAGAAAAAACATTAATGAATGCAGAAATAGGTTTTGGTAGAAAACTGCTATCTGTATTTGAAAGCTATGGTATTTCATACGAAAATACTCCATCAGGAATTGATACTATGTGCGTGGTAGTAGATGATTGTAACCTAGACGGAAAATTGGATAGAGTTATAAAAGAAATTAAAAGAACATGCATGCCAGATGCAATACAAGTAATACCAAACATGGCTCTAATCGCAACAGTAGGTAGAGGCATGGCCCAAACAGTTGGTGTTTCAGCTAAGGTATTTAACGCTTTAGCGAGTAGTAATATCAATATAAGAATGATTGATCAAGGATCTTCAGAGATGAATATAATAATTGGAGTTGATAACTCAGACTTTGAAGGGGCTATAAAGGCTATTTATGGGGCGTTTCAGTAAAAAGAAATTTGCAATTTGTAATTTGCAATGTGCAGTTTGCAATTGAGTTCAAAAGAAAATTTCAAGTGAAGAATGCTAGATGCATAATCAAAAGATAAAAGATAAATGATAAAAGTGAAATATAGATAAGATTATTGAAATTGAAATGAAAAACTTTATAGTGTACAATGAAAGAATTTTTTAGCTTGCTAGGAAATTCTTTTGTTGTATTGTTTGATAATTTGCGTGTGTTATGGTGATATGTTGTATAAATAGTATTTGTTTGATTGGTATTTGATAATAAGAATATAATGAATATATAGGTATATATTGCTAAAATAAAGTGATGATAACGCAAAATTATCAAGAAAATCAAAAGAAGAGATGAATCATTAACAAAATGTTAATAATTATATTGAATAGTTAATGATGAATATAGTTTACAAATAAAAGTAAGTGAAAAATACCTTGTTGAATTTGATTAAATAAATGTAAATAAAATAAGGTAAAATTTAATGTGAAATATAATAATATTATTTTAATAAAATTAGCTGTCAATAGAAAGATAGCATTCAAGCCGTTTACGGTTGTATAGGACAGTTAATTGAATTGTTGGTTTGCATTTAATTCTGTCGACAAAACATAACAAAATTGAAATAATTTACTTTAATTATTAATTTAATTTAATAATTAGAGTTTACTTTTTTAATTTTAGTAAATATGATATAATTGTCGTGTCGCTGTGTGCATTATTTTAGTAGTAAATAGGAGAATGATTTTGTACAAGTAATATGAATGAAATGTAAATAAGTAAAAAAATATTATTCCAATGATAATAGCATGAAAACCAATTTTTGATTATTTTTCATTGAGAAAATTATTGTAAATAAAATTTAACTGTTTTTTAATAGTAATGAGGTATAATGTTTGTGGTTTTGTTTAATTGACAGAGGTTTATTAATTTTGTTTTGAGGGGGAGTTAGATGGATAAGGTGGAGAATACCTTTTCTTTAGACTATGAAGAAAGTGAAGATTATGTGGTTGAGATTTCAAACCAATATATGAAGAGGATTGGATACTATTTTATTAAAAGATTGATTGATGTAGTTGGTTCTTTAATGGGATTAATTATATTAAGTCCAGTTTTATTAATAGTAGCTATTTTAATAAAATTAGATTCCAAAGGCCCTTTGATTTTTGCTCAAGAAAGAGTAGGGCAATATGGAAATACCTTTAAAATGTACAAGCTTAGATCTATGTGTGTTGATGCAGAGGACAAACTTTGTGAACTTAAAGACAAAAATGAAATGTCAGGGCCTATGTTTAAGATGACTGATGATCCTAGGATTACAAAAGTAGGGAAGGTTATTAGAAAAACAAGTCTTGATGAATTGCCTCAATTGGTTAATGTATTAAAAGGCGAAATGTCAATTGTTGGGCCAAGGCCGAATCTTCCGAAAGAGATTGCTTTATTTGAGAATTGGCATAAAGACAAGCTTTTAGCTAAACCAGGACTCACTTGCTTTTGGCAAGTAATGGGGAGAAATGATATAGACTTTGATGATTGGATGAAATTGGATAATAAGTATTTGAAAGAGAGAAGTACTTGGCTTGATATAAAGTTGATTTTTATTACAATCAAGGTATTATTTGGGGATAAGAACGCTAAGTAAGGACATTTTGCCATATGAAGAATTAACAATACAATAAATGAAAATTTGTGAATTGAAAAATTTTATGAAGTTTATAAAAATATTTATAATATTTTAACATATTAAAGGAGTTGTTTCTTATGAAAAGAGCATTAATTACAGGTATAACAGGGCAAGATGGGTCATATTTAGCTGAATTATTACTAGAAAAAAATTATGAGGTATATGGCCTTATAAGAAGAAAAAGTACCGCTGATTATGGAAATGTTGAACATATCAAAGACAATATTCAATTTATTTACGGTGATATGACTGATTTAACATCATTGATCAATGCAATTAAGATTTCGAAACCAGATGAAGTTTTCAATTTGGCTGCACAATCTTTTGTTGGTACATCATGGGAGCAACCATTAGCTACTGCAGATATTGATGCTATTGGTGTAACTAATATATTAGAAGCAATTAGAATTGTTAAACCATCTGCAAGGTTTTATCAGGCTTCAACAAGTGAGATGTTTGGTAAGGTGGTAGAAATTCCTCAGACTGAAAAGACACCTTTTTATCCTAGAAGTCCATATGGTGTTGCTAAATTGTATGGTCATTGGATTACTATTAATTATAGAGAGAGTTATAATATGTATGCTTGCTCTGGAATTTTGTTTAATCATGAGTCAGAAAGAAGAGGAATAGAGTTTGTTACACGAAAAATTACAAATGCTGTTGCAAGAATTAAATTAGGATTTCAAGATTGTTTGGAATTAGGAAATCTTGATGCTAAAAGAGACTGGGGCCATTCAAAAGATTATGTTGAAGCAATGTGGCTTATGTTACAACAAGAATCAGCAGAGGATTATGTTATTGCTACTGGTGAAACGCACAAAGTAAGAGAATTTGTAGAATTAGCCTTTAAATGTGTAGATGTTGAGGTTAAGTGGAAGGGAACTGGGGTTGAAGAAATAGGGATAGATGCAAAAACAGGAAAAACTATAGTCAAAATTAATCCTAAGTTTTATAGACCGTCTGAAGTAGAATTATTGTTAGGTTCTCCAGAAAAAGCAAAAAACAATTTAGGATGGCAATTAAAAATTGGGTTTACAGAACTAGTGGATAAGATGGTTAAAGAAGATATTAATAAAGCTACTTATGAGATGGAGTACAATACTATTAAAGAAGTTGCAAGTACTGTTGATAATAAGTAGTTAAATACGTATAACTAGTTTTTAAAAATTTTTATAATGCTAGCAATAAATAAGGGTGCTTTTCTGTATTTAATATAGTTAGGCACCTTGTTACAATCGATACAGAGAATAATAATTTGGCAAATAGTAGATCGAATTAAGTTAACATAATTCTAGAGTAAAAAAATTAAAATTTATTGTGTAAAAAAGGAGATGTTTTGTGAACATTGGAATAGATGCAAGATCTTTAATAAAAAAGAAGACTGGAATAGGTTTCTATGTTGAAAATTTAATTTTAAACCTTGTAAAAGTTGACAAAGAAAATACATATTATTTATTTTCAGATAGAAAAGTATTTTTAAAGGATTGTGAAAAGTATGATAATATCAATATTGTAGAATATAGTGATGGGATTTTGTTGAAAAAGACGTTTTGGTACTTTTTTAAACTTGGTAAATATTTAAATGAAAATGAAATAAAGTTAGATGTTTTCTGGGCAACACAACATATTATGCCTTTAGCATTAGATGATAATATATACAAAGTTATTACTGTTTTAGATTTTGTATACTATGAATTTCCAAGAACAACTACTTTATATAATTTAGTATTAAGTTGGTTACTAGTTCCATATTCGATAAAAACCTCAGATAAAGTACTAGCAATTTCTAATTCTACTAAAACAGGTGTAATAAAATATTTTGGTAAAACAATTAAAGAATATGATGTTAAAGTTATTTATCTTGGAGTAGAAGATATAAAAAAATCATTTTTAAAGAATGGAGTCACCTGTAAAAGATTATATAGTTTTGATTTTATCCAAGAAGGAAATTTTTTGTTATATGTAGGGACAATAGAGCCAAGGAAAAATTTAATTGTATTATTAGATGCTTTTACTAAAATAAGAAGAGATATAAATTTAAAACTTGTACTGTGTGGTAAAATGGGATGGAAAACAGAAAAATTTGTAAAACAAATGAATAATCATTTATATAAAGAAGATATTTTCTATTTTGATTACGTTTCAAATGAAGAAAAATATTATCTTATGGAGAAGTGTTTTGCTTTTATATTCCCATCAATATACGAGGGGTTTGGATTACCTGTAATTGAAGCTATGAAAATGAATGCCGTTACCTTAGTTTCACGTAGTTCTTCATTGGATGAAATTGTTGAATTAAATGAGCTGAAATTTAATGCTACAGATTCTACTGAACTATATACAAAGGTTATTTCTCTTTATAATAATGAAAAGTTATATAATTTGATGAAATTATACTGCTCTGGAAGAAGTAATGACTTTAAATGGCAAGCAACAGCTAATCAATATTTAGAAGTTTTTGAAAGGAATAGAGAGTAATCAGAAAATTTTATAGAACAAAATGATATAAAAGGAAGAAAATTATGAAAATTATATTTGATATTAGACCAATTAGAATAAAAGGAAATGGTATTTATAGTTATACGAAAAATTTAAGAGAACATCTTAAACTAGAGGAATTGTATTCTTACAATGAAATAGACGGCGTGGTTGACAATAACAGTAAAGTTATCGATAAGATTAAATACCATTTTTGGAATCAAATAGTATTACCTTATAAGCTATACAGAAAAAAAGCAAATGTGTATCATGCAACAAAAGAGTCAGCAATGCCTTTAATAAAGGTTTGTAAATATATCACAACAATCCATGATATAATTCCATATATATATAAAAAAGAATATTTTAAGAATAATTTTAGGTGGTTATTATTTTATAGAGTACCATTATGGATAGCAATACGAACTTCTGATATTATTATTACTGATTCGGAATTTTCTAAAAAAGATATAATTAAGCATTTAAAAGTTGATGAAAATAAAATAAAGGTAGTCTACCTTACTATTGAACAACATTTTCGCGAAATTGATACAGAAAAAAAGAAATTTCTTTATAGTAAGTTTGGATTATCTGAAAATCAACATTATATATTAGGCATAGGGGCAAAAGAGTTTAGGAAAAATAGTGATACTCTTATAAAAGCATTTCAATTGTATAAAATTGAGAATGAAGATGATATTAAACTGATTATTGTTGGTGAGGATTGGAAAAGTAAGAGTAGCTCTACTGGAGATGAATATAAAGAAATAGTATTTACAGGATATGTGAGTGATGAAGAGTTAGTTATGCTATATAATTATGCAGAGGTATTTGTTTATCCATCAATTTATGAGGGCTTTGGCTTACCACCCTTAGAAGCTATGGCATGTGGTACGCCAGTAATAACTTCGAAAACAACATCTATTCCAGAAATTGTAGGTAATGCTGCAATATTAGTTGATCCGACTAATTATTTTGAAATAAAAGAAGCAATTAGTTGTGTTTTGCACAATAAGAATTTATCGAGTAGGTTAATAAAACAAGGCAAGATTAGAGTTGAAAAATTTAAAGTGGAAAATATGATTAATAATATAAATAAGATTTATGATGAATTATTGCAAAGTGAAAGTCCTGAATTGGAATAAATAACTTATCTATTTTTGAAAGGAAAATGAATTAAATGGGCTTAAAAAAAAATTTGATTTATAATGCGATATATCAGATTATAATTGTAATATTACCATTTATTACAATACCGTATATATCGAGAGTTTTAGGAACAAAAGGGATAGGAATTTATTCTTTTACTGATTCAGTTACGCACTACTTTATACTGACGTCTGTTTTAGGTGTCAACTTATATGGAAGCAGAGCTATTGCTTATGTTAAAGACAATAAATTGGAAATGAGTAAAACCTTTATGAGTATTTTTTATATAAAGATATTTACAACATTTGTTAGTTGGCTTGTGTTTTGTGTTTTTGTATTTACAAAAACCCAGGAGTATAAAATGTTTTATTTAATTGGAATGATTAACTTTGCTACAGTAGCGGTAGATATATCATGGTTGATTACTGGGTTAGAAAAAATAAAAACTATTTTATTTAGAAATTTGCTTATGAGGGCTTTAAGTATAGTATTAATATTTACGTTAGTTAAAGACGTTAATGATTTATGGATATATATTTTAATTATATTAACAACCGCATTTGTTGGACAGATATTATTGTGGATTGAAGTGCCTAAATTTATTTATAGAGTAAGAGTAAACTTTGAAGATATAAAGACTCATTTTCGACCTATCGTAACCCTTTTTTTACTTCAAGTAGCAACAGAAATATATTTATATTTAGACAAGACAATGTTAGGCGTCCTTTCTACAACTACAGAAGTGGGTATTTACGAGATGGCTCAGAAATTGGTAAGGTTAGTGCTGACACTTGTAACATCTACAACAGTGGTTATGATACCAAGGATTTCGAATTTATTTGTTAAAAAAGATTTTTTAAAAATAAAAGAATATATAAGTAAAATGTTTGTAATGACTAATTTTATAACTGTCCCAATGATATTTGGTTTATGTGGAATAATAAGTGAGTTTGTACCATGGTTTTTTGGTACCGAGTTCAATAATGTTATTGTGTTAGTATATGTTATTGCTCCAATTTTAATCATTATACCTTGGGGGAATATTATCGGTGTTCAATTGATGATACCTATGGGAAAAGAAAAACTTGTAACAATTTCTCCTGTAGCAGGAGCTATTACTAATATTATTCTAAATGTTATATTAATTCAGAGATTTAAAGCTATCGGGGCGTCAATAGCTTCTGTATTTGCGGAGTTAATAGGAATGTTAATAACAATATTTATGATGAGAAAATTTTTGCCATTTAGAAGTATGTTTAAAGGAATACATAAAAATGTAGTTGCAAGTTTAGTAATGTTTGTGGTGATAAGAGTTATAGGTATTTCCATTGGAATAGGATTTATTACTACTCTAGTACAGATTTTTGTAGGTATTATTGTTTATTTAAGTATTCAATATATTTTGAAAAATGATATTGTTTTTGAAATTCTACAAAAAATATCAAATTTCATAAGTAGAGGAACTTTCTAAATATTTTAGTTTCAATTACTTTTTATTAGGTTATTAGAAAATATGTAAGATATGTAAGATATCTATCAAATATTAAATTTATATTACGAAAAGTGAGTTTTTTATTTACAACATTTTTTTGTTGTGATATAGAATTTTTTATAAAATAAAACATTTTTCGGATATTATTATATTTTTAAAGCTTAAATATAGCCATTGAAATATAAAGTGAATGAATTAATTGAAAAATTAATAAGTATAATCTCGAAAGTTAATTCTAAATTTTTAAATTAGTTTTAAATATTATGATAATTTATATTTAATTGGAGGAAATATATGAAAATTGGTTTGGATTTAGGGCCGTTGCATTCTAATAAAACAGGTATTGGATTTTATGTATATAATATTGTAAGTGGTCTAGGTAAAAGTGATTTTGAGATTAGAGCTCAAGTTATTTCTTTTCTAAAGTTAGGAAATATTAAGAATGAATTAAGTGATTTAGATATTGATATAAAGATTGATAGAGCCATTTTACCTTATAGGGTATATAAACGTATAAGTAAAATAATTCCATATAATAATTTATTTAAAGAAAAAGTTGATATACATCATTTTTTTAGTTTTACTGTTCCGTATAAAATAAAAGGGAAAGTTATTGTTACGGTATATGATATGGTTTATAAGAAATTCCCAGAGACTATGGAAAAAGAAAATCTTGAATATTTAGAGAAAAATGTTGAACGATCAGTAAAAAGAGCAAATATAGTAATAACCATATCTGAGAATGCAAAAAGAGAAATTATTGAATATACAAACATAGATTCCAATAAAATAAAAGTAGTATACCCTGGGGTAGATATTGCACCATATGTAACAGGCACTGATTATTCTAAATACAGTCAAATAAAAAATAAATATAACCTTCCAGATAAATATCTGTTATATTTAGGGACGTTAGAACCGAGAAAGAATATTAGCTTACTTATAGAAGCATTTTCGATGTATAAAAAAAGTAATACAGATGATATTAAATTAGTAATCGCTGGGAAAAAAGGTTGGATGTACGATGATATTTTTAATAAAGTTAAAGAGTTAAATATTAATAAAGAAGTTGTTTTTACAAACTATGTGGATGAGTCAGATAAACCCGAGATTTATAAAAATAGTAAGGCATTTATATTTCCTTCCTTATATGAAGGATTTGGTATCCCTGTGTTAGAAGCTATGGCATCAGGTGTACCTGTTATAACATCAAGTTCATCGTCATTACCAGAAGTTGCTGGAAATGCAGCTGTTTTGATAGATCCTAAGAATGTCAACAGTATTTATAAAGCAATTAAAAATGTCTTAAATGATAGCAAATTAAGAAGAGAAATGATTATAAAAGGAAAAGAACAGTGTACTAAATTCACATGGCAAAAATCAGTAGAAAAATTATGTGAGATTTACAAAGAATTAGTATGAATATTTATTTAGTTGACTATGTCGGAATGAGTTGTATTGAATTCAATTAAGAAAAGATAGAAATTATAGATTTCAAAAAATTATAGATAAATTTGTTTATTTAATATAAATTTAGATACTTACAGAATTGATAAAATCTAAAACATGCTTTTAAATTAGAAAAATAGTGTTAAAAAGAGAATAATAAAAACCTATTAATTAGTCATTATTAATGGGTTTAATGAAGCAATGTAGAATTCTTATTTTTTTTCTTCAGGTGTGTTAAATTTAAACTTTGTTTTTAAGTCACAAGTATCGCAGATAAGCATATATCTAAGCCCTTTATCTGATTAATTTTTAGGTAGATTTTTATTAATGTCATAATGTATTTTAATAATTTCAAAAGAAATTTAGATAAATAATGCCTTGATTTGTTTTTGTAAGATAGTTTTAATCGGCTGATAAAATTTCAACAGCAATTTAAAGATAAAGTTCATAGAATTTTCTGATGAATTAGGATAAAGCCAAAAATATACAAAGAAAACTGATTGTAGCAATCTTAAATGTACATATTATATTTAGCGCTGAAAGCACTGATATTAAACTGAAGTTTAAATAACGTCATAATTCTGCGTAATACGTATTTGTAAATGACTTATGGATAAAGACAAAAATGTATAAATTTTCTTTGAGGAGCTTTAATAATTTAAATAGATGTTGACAATGTAAAGTATTAAGCACACATAGCTATTGGTTAAAATTTAGTTATTTAGAATTAGATAAACAAAGCATTACAATTTTCTCTTTTCTATGCTTTTATTGTCAATTGGTATTTGTGATAATAGTACTATACTGAAATGAAATGCATATTAACAATCATAAAGTTAATAAATTCAATGGTTACAGAATTCTGGAACCAACAATTAATATAAAATATATAGGAGTGATTTATATGTTATGTGCAGTTATTATGGCAGGGGGTAAAGGTACTCGATTTTGGCCGTTATCCACTGAAGAAAAACCGAAACAATTTCTAGATTTATTTGGCAAAGAAACGATGATACAGATGACAGTATCAAGATTAAGGAAGATGATTCCAATTGAAAGAATTTTTATAGTTACAGGTAAAAAGTATGGTAATTTAGTTAAACAGCAAATTCCAGATTTGCCGGAAAGAAATATTATTCAAGAACCAGTAGGTAAAAATACAGCTCCATGCATTGGATTGGCTGCGTTGGTTATAGAAAAATACTATAAAGATGCTACTCTAATTGTATTGCCATCTGATCATTTAATATCAGATGATGAAATGTTTATTAAAACAGTGAAAGTAGCAGAAGAATTTATTCAAGATAAAATTAATGCTATTTTAACTTTAGGTATAAAACCTAAGAGAGCAGAAACTGGTTACGGGTATATAGAATTTACTAAAGAGAGAATGATATTAGATGATTTTGAAATCAGGAAAGTACATGCTTTTGTTGAGAAACCTAATAAAGAGAAAGCTAAAGAATACTATGAAGATGGACACTATTTATGGAATGCAGGAATGTTCATTTGGAAAACAAGCACTATACTTAATATGACAAAGGAGTACTTATCTAGTACATATGATATTCTAAGTGAAATTGTTGCTACTAGTGATAATGAATTCCAAGCAGTGCTTGATAGAAGATATAGTGAAGTTGAAGATATTTCTGTGGATTATGGTATAATGGAAAATGCTCAAAATATTTATGTTCTCCCAGTAGATTTTGGATGGGATGATGTAGGAACTTGGTATTCTGTTGAAAGGCTCAGTTCTAAAGATGATACGAGCAATTCAGTATTAAGTGAGAATAAAGTATTTAGTATAAATAGCTCTAATAATACAATTGTTTCTATAAGTAAACCTATAGTATTAGCAGGTATAAGCGATATGATGATAGTCGAATCGGAAAATTTGATACTGATTAGTCACAAGACTTTAATCGATGATATAAAGAACATAAAAGAAGAAGTTGAAAAGAAATATTTTAATGAGGTGTTAATATGAAAATTGCATTAGTACATGATTGGCTACCTTATATGGGTGGAGCAGAAAGGGTACTTATTAACTTTAAAGAAATCTATCCAGAGGCACCTTTGTATACATCTATATACAATTCTGATAGATTAGATGAAAAGCTTAAAAATATTGACGTTAGAACTTCATTTTTACAAAAAAAGAAAAAAGCAATTACTCATCATCAAAAATATTTTCCATTTATGCCAATGGCGTTTGAAAGTTTTAATTTAAATGAGTATGAACTAATTTTAAGTAGCAGTACTTGCTGTGCAAAAGGTGTGATTACTAATCCTAATACTATGCATATTTGTTATTGTAATTCACCAATGCGGTATGGATGGGAATTTTACTATGAGTATGCTAGCAGAGAAAAAATGAATCCATTTAAAAAAATATTTCTTAAATATTTTATGAATTACATGAGGATTTGGGATAATGTATCTTCAGATAGAGTGGATTTTTTTATAGCTAATTCAGAAAATGTAGCTAAAAGAATTTGGAAGCATTATAGAAGAGAAAGTGTAGTTATTCATCCACCAGTTAATATTAATTTTTTTAAAACATCTGAAACAGTTGAAGATTATTTCTTGATTGTTTCTAGGTTAGTTTCATATAAAAGGATAGACATTGCAGTAGAAGCTTTTAACGAATTAGGATTACCTTTGATTATCATAGGAGATGGACCTGAAAAGAAAAAATTAGAGATGTTATCAAAAGATAATATAAAGTTTTTAGGACGTAAATCTGACAAAGTTATTAGAGATTATTATTGTAAGTGTCAAGCATTTATATTCCCAGGTGAAGAGGATTTTGGTATAACTCCTTTAGAGGCTCAAGCTAGTGGAAGACCAGTAATAGCATATGGTAAGGGTGGGGTGCTAGAAACCGTTATAAATAATAGAACAGGGGTATTCTTTTATGAACAAACCCCTGTATCTTTAATTGCAGCTATAGGTAGTTTTAAAAATCTTAATTTTGTCAGTTCAGATATAAGAAAACATGTTGAAAAATTTAGTGAAGAAAATTTCAGAAAAAAAATTGAAGGGTATATTGAAAATTGTTTAGATAATTTCACAAACAAAAAAAAATGGAAAGTTATTTAACGAGAACTATATAAAATTATAAGTTATAACAGTTAATTATTTATGGATAAAGATAACCAATTAGTTAAATAAAATAGTAAATATATATATTTTGTTTTAACAATAATAAAGTTGTTTTTATTATCAAGTATTTAGGCAGTAATTATTTTTTTTGTATGATTTACAATCTATGTTTAATTATGTATTTTAGGGAGGGGCAACATGAAAGTATTAATAATTGGTGTAAATGGATTTGTTGGTAAATATCTCATTGAAGCAATAAAGAATAGATTTGATAAAAGTCAGCTAGAAATTTACGGAACTTATTTTGGACAAAAGAATAGTAGTATAAATAATGTGAATTATATTAATTTGGATATAACTGATAAAGTAAAAGTTTTAGATATAATAAAATATATTAAGCCACAGTATATTTTTCATTTAGCAGCACTAAGTTCTGTAAGCATTTCATGGAATAACCCACAGTTAACTTTTGAGACTAATGTAATTGGCACTATACATGTTTTGAATGCTATAAGAGAATTAAAGTATAAACCGAGAACTCTTATTGTCGGTTCAAGTGATGAATATGGAAATGTCATTGAAACCAGTATTAGTGAAGAACAAGTTTTAAATCCCCAAAATCCGTATGCTGTTTCAAAAGTAACTCAAGAGATGATTTCAAATATATATAGCAATGCTTATGGTATGGATATTGTAATGACAAGATCTTTTAATCATATAGGGCCTGGACAAGAACCTGTTTTTGTTGTTTCAGATTGGGCAAAACAGATTACAGAAATTCAAAAAGGAATAAGGGATAATAAAATTTTTGTTGGTAATATTGATGTGAAAAGAGATTTTTCTGATGTTAGAGATATAGTAAATGCTTATATAGATTTAATAATAAACGGTGTTTCTGGGGAGGTTTATAACGTTGGTTCGGGGAATTCAATTGAATTAAGGGATATACTTAAGTTGTTGATTACAGCTGCGAATATTGAAGTTGAAGTTGTAATAGATAAGAAAAAATTAAGACCAATTGAAAATAAAGAAATTAAGAGTGATAATACTAAATTAATAGATGCTACAGGGTGGAAAGCAAAATATAAAATAGAAAATACTTTAATCGACGTTTTAGATTATTGGAGAGACAATAATTAGTAATGCAGATAGAAAACTGAATATGTTAATGAATTTTAAAATGTATTCATTATATTTGTATTTAAAGTCCAGAAATGTTACTACGTTAATTCTATTTAGATATAATTTAAGGTAGTAACTAATAATAAAGACTTTTATCCTATATAGGAACTGAATTAATAGTTGTAAAAAATAAATTTTAAGATGAGAAGATACAGTAATATAATCAAATATATGTACTACTAAATTAATATTATACTTTAGATTAATAATGCAGTTGTATGAAATATTTTAAGTAATTGATGGGGCTTCGTTTTTGAAGATGTTGCATACTAGTTTTAAAGCTGACTTTACTAATTTTGAAAAATAATCTTAATATTATGTAAATAACAATCAATAACGCATTATTTGTAAGTAATTATTTAATTTTTAGGGTTTTATTTATACAAAATAGACTAATATATTTTATTTTCAAGAGTGATATTTTGCTAAACAAGCTAAATTTTTGTATATAAGCATAATATATGATATTTTAGTTGAAGCTTAAATAATTGAATTAATAAACGAAATAAAAATAACTTGTAGATCTATTGAGAAATAATGAGATTTTTTTATATTAGATAACCTTTTTAAATTTTAGAGTTGATAATAGAATTTTTATACTTTTATAAGTAATAAAAGTATAGTTTAAATGATAATTTGTGGTAAATATATTAACTAGACTGCGAAAAAAGTAATCATAAATTTTATTTGATGACACGATAATATAATTAGTTTTATTTTAATTTAGTATAAAATATTACTACTTTAATAGCAATTATGGTCAAATATTCAAAGTTAGGTGGTGAAATAAGAAATGGGGAATGATTTTTCATTCAATTTATTTACTCATTCCAAAATAACATTAATAAAAATTAAAAAAAATCAATGGATAGAATTTCTTTTTATGCTTATTTTATTATTTATTCCTTTTAGAGATATTTTAACTATTGAAATTTATGGGATTACAATAAGAATTTCAGAGGTTTTTATGGTGTTTTTTGATATTATTTTTGTTATATGTTTAAAAGAATACTACAAAAAAATAAATAAGTATATTTTTATGTCAATTATAATGTTTTTTATAATTAATTTAATTTTTTCTGGATATTCTATATTTTTGCCAGAAGTAGTAATCAGTATTGTTATAAGAGAAATAATATGTTTGAATTTTTATATTATTTCATTATTGATTATTTATAAATATATAATTAATAATAAAGGCAAACATAGTTTGTATATAAAAACTATTATTTATTCAAATCTATTCTTAATACTTTTGTTTTTAATTGATTATAAATTTAATTTTTTAGGTTTGAATCGACCTTATGAAATAATGTTTGGTTACAATATTTTGAGATTTAAAGGTTCTGCAAGTGAACCTGCTTATTTTGCGAATTTAGTTTTTTTACCAGTTACTATTTTAATTAATTCATGCATAAATAAAACTAAAATAATTAAGTTCCAAAAAATAATACTAGTAGTTTTTATATTAGCACTTTTTTTAACTTATTCAGCTGCAGCTTATGGGGCCATATTTTTAATTGTTTTTCTGAGTGTTTTTTTAAGTATAAATAATAAAAGAAGTAGAATAACATATGTTAGTTTGGTTTTAATAATAGCATTTTTTACTTACCTGATATCTACAAAATATTTTCAAAATGAAATATTATACAATATTATTAGTAAGATAACCAATAGAAATGCAGATTATTCAGCAATAGAAAGAAATGACTGGAGGATAAGTGCTTTTAATATGTTTAAAGCTTCTCCTATTTATGGTAACGGAGTTAGTAGCTTTTTTACAAATCAAAAATCTTATGGAATGATAAGATTTAATAGAATATCAATCGATGCAAATTGTCTATATCTCTATTATTTAGCTGAAAGAGGATTAATTGGTTTTTTAAGTCTCATCAGTCTCTTTATTTCTATTATTATTTATTCGTTTTACGAATTAAAAATGATAAGTGATAGTTATCAAAAAACTATAGGGATAAGTCTTTTTATATCAGTACTTATTTATTTTATACATTTTTGGGCAATAGGCTATTTATGGGTTTACTATTTATGGGTGTATATTGCGATAATTCTAAGTTACTTTCAAAATGTAGGAAGTTTAGGAGTTGATTAAATGAAAGTATTAATGATTTCAGGTTCATATAAGCTAGAAAAATGTGGCGTAGGAGATTACACTGTAAAATTATGTAAAGAATTAGGGAAATTTGATGATATAGATTTATATATTTTAAATTCTAGACATTTATATAAATCTAATAGTATTTTGAATACGCATTTAATTAAATGGAAAATTAAAGATTTAATATACTTGAGTAATTTAGTAAATAATATAAATCCAGATATTGTACATATCCAATTTCCTACTAAAAGTTATAGAAAGTCATTGGCTATTGTTATTTTTATGATCTTAACAATGTTTAAAAAGTATAAGTTGGTTTTAACATTGCATGAATTTAGTTATAGTAACATTCTTGCAAAGGCTAGAACTTGGCCAGGAATTATAGCTGCTAAGAAAATAATAGTAGTAGATGAAAAATATAAACAAGAAATTGAGTCTATTAATTATAAATACTGTGATAAAGTTAAAACTATACATATCGCATCTAGTATGCCTAAGAATAATTTAAATACGGATATAAAAATTATGAATTTTAAAAAAAATTATAACATAAATAATGAATTACTAATAGGATATTTTGGATTTATAAATAAATCTAAAGGAGTAGAATATATTCTATTATTGACTAAAAAAATTGTAGAAAGTGGTTTTAATGTAAAACTATTAATAATTAGTGAGTTAAATAAAAATGACAGATACCATAAAGAATTAAAAGATAAAATTAAATATTTAAATCTGGTGAATAATGTATATATTACTGGATATTTAAATGAACAAGATGTTTCTAATACTATTAAGATATGTGATTTTATGGTGTATCCTTTCATAGAAGGTCTTTCACCAAAGAACTCAAGTTTTTTAGCAGCAGAATTACAAAATGTTAAAATTATTACAACTTGTCCTGAAAAAAGCTATAAGTGTTTAGAATTTGGAAATAATGTATTTTTTGTTGATAATGCTAAAAATATAGAAGAAATGGAAAGAATAATTATCACGAATTATAAAAATAGTAATAAAGAAATATTTGTTGAAGATTCTTGGCAGGAAATAGCTTCTTTAACTTCTGATTTATATAAAAGTATTAGTAATTAGTATAACTATATATAGCAAATTGAACTAATTCTTAATTATGATTTCAATCAATGATTTATGCTGCATAAATGCTATCTAACTGCGTTTGAAAGAGTCCTTCTTAAGTTTTATAATTGAGTATCCTTCTTGTAAGAGTATTCATCCAATCCTCTATGAAAGTAATTTCATCGTGATGATAATCTGACATACGTTTTCCTTTTAGAATGAAACGACGTATAAGTCCATTATGCCTTTCGTTAGTCCTTTTTTCAAAGGATGAGTACGGATGAGTGAAATATACATTTGTGTTAGAGGACATTTTTATTTGCAGTAAATCCTTATTTTTAGTCAAGAATAACGTAAGCGTAAAAAATATCACATATGAAGTCAGATAATTATCTGACCTAATGAGTGATATTTTTTATTCTTCAGTTTTTTTACTTTTGCATTATCAGGAATAGATTCAGACCATGGAAGAAGCAAGTCTAGCTGATTCATCTGAATTTATATCTATGTTAGGCAACTTTTCAAATATGTATAGTGTAAACTATAATTGCACCAAAAAATAATTAAAAACTTGCCTACTAGTATTTTCTAATCCTTTTATGCAAACAATATTTTGGTAATAATATTAAGTATAAAAGGAAGTGCAGAGGGTGATAAATTTGAATGAAAAACAAGATATTATACTAAAACATATAATAGAAGATAAATCACAAAGGCAAATTAGTAAAGAAACTGGAATTTCTAGAGAAACAATTAGAAAGTATGTTAAAGACTATGAGCGTAAGTTAACCAAAATCAATGATGGTTTAGACGAAATAAATAAAACTGATATTATCGATGATATAACAGCTAAGCCCAAATACAAATCATCGCCTATAACTAAACAAGCTTTAGCCGATGAGGTTATAGAACGTATCAAACAATTTTCAAAGTAGAATAAGACAAAACGGTTAAATGGAATGTCTAAGCAACAAAAGAAAACAATAGATATGATGAAACTTTAATTGAAGAAGGATATGAAATTAGTTATTCAACTGTTACAAAAGCTGTAAACACCATTGAAAGAATAAAAAGAGACGCTTATATCCGACAGGAATATTCTACAGGAGATATAGTTGAATTTGATTTTGGTGTTGTTAAATTAAAGATGAATGATGGTAGCATAAAAACATTTCAAATGCTAGTATTTAGAGCAGCGTATAGTAATTATAGATGGGCTAGATTATTTCCTAAATAAAATACTGGATGTTTTTTAGAAGCACATGCAGCATTTTTCAAACATATAGAAGGAAATCATAGAACAGTTGTATATGATAACACCAGAGTAGCTGTAGCAAAATTTGTAGGTCATACTGAAAAGGAGCCAACAGAAGCCCTTTTGAAATTATCAATATATTACAAATTTAGATTTAGGTTTTGCAATGCTTATAGAGGCAATGAAAAGGGACACGTTGAAAGAAGTGTTGAATTTATAAGAAGAAAAGCATTTTCAAGAGAATGTACATTTACCTCATTAAATGAGGCTAACGCCTATCTTGATGAAATGCTAAATAAATGAAATTCAAGAACACTTTCTACTTCTAATAAGTCACCGTTTGAATTATTAGACGAGGAACGAGAATACTTATTACCTGATATGCCACTATATGAAACAGCAACTATTTCAGATTTAAGAGTAAATAAATACTTAGTCATTATGGTGGATTCTTGCTATTACTCCGTACCAGATGATTATGTTGGTACATTGGTGAGATGCAAGATATAGAATACTAAAATTTTAGTATTCAGATTGTTGATAAAGCCTTGCAAATTTGCAAGGCTTTATTTTTACTAATAATATTTTTAGTGTTTTTGGATAAAGAATTAATGCGATAGCATGTGTTTTTTTTGGTGGAGTTATCTTTTTTTGCAAAGCAACTAGAATTTATAGTCCTAGAAGTATGCGATAGCATCCGTGCTATCTTCTTTAAGTTCTGAGCTGCTGCTGTCATTAAGCATTGCTCAGTAATTTTTTTAATTCCGCGCATGCGAGAATAACGTAGTCCATGCAGTTCTTTTGAATCCGCAAAACTTCGCTCAACCGTTTCTTTTCTTTTTCTGTAAATAGATTTTCCTTTTTCAGTTCTGAGAAAAAATTTATCAGCTTCTTTAAATTCCTCCCATACATGTCTTCTTATAGTTCTTTTTTTGTTTTTCCCAATTAAGCATTTGTTCCTTTTTGAACAACAATTACAATCACATTCATTACTAACGTATTCAGTATATCCTTGTCTTGTTGTTGTTCTATAATTCAAAAAGCAATCATTAGGACAAGCATATACATCCCATTCTTCAATATAAATAAAACTATTAATTGTGTATTTGCCTTTTTCATGAGGACCTAATCTAGTAGCAATTACGGGCTGAACGCCCCTGTCACAAATCCCTTTACAAAGAGGAGCAGTATAATAGCCAGCATCTAAACCTACATATTTTACATCAAATTTGAATTTTTGAATTTGGATATCTAGTCTATCTAAGTATGGAACTACATCATTAACATTACCAGGAGTTACAAAAACATCTATTATAATATTGAATTTACTATCAACGGTTCTATGATCCAAATAAAAGAATCCTTTTGGTTTTCTATCTCTAACCATATGACCACTATCAGGATCTGTAGTACTTATTTTTATTGTTTTTATTTCAGGTTTATTTTCTTTTTTTTTAGAGGTTTTTGTCCATGTTTCTCACGAGTTTCAGTAACTGATTCTTCAAGTTTTTCTAGATAACTTTTAGTACTTTTCTCAACTTCTTTTTTTATAAATTTTTGTTTATTAGCATTAGCTTTTATATGAGTTGAGTCAGAATAAAGTATTTTCCCCTTAACCAAATTAGAAGAAATAGCTTTAAAAACAATTTCATCAAATATTTCTTGATATACGTTAGATTCATTAAATCGTCTAGTACGATTTTTGCTTAGAGTAGAATGATTAGGAATTTTGTCTGTTAAAGAATAACCTAGAAACCACCGATATGCTATATTAACTTCGATTTCTTTTACGAGCTGTCGCTCCGAACGAATACCGAACCAATATCCTATAAGTAACATTTTAAACATAACTACTGGGTCGAGTGGCGGACGTCCGTTATCTTCACAGTAATATGGTTTTGTTATTTTATAAATAAATGAAAAATCTATATTCATATCAATTTTTCTAAGTAAATGATCCTCCGGAACTAAATTTTCGATATATACACATTCAAATTGGTTTACAACAGATTGTTTTTCTCTAAGCATTTTATATTCCTCCTGTAAAAGCACTATAATTATTTAATTCTACAAAAGTGTTAAAAATCCTTTTTGTAAAAAATGTAAAAAGGCTGTTGACAAATTATGTTTGTCAACAGCCTGAATACTAAAATTTTAGTATTCTATAATGAAAAAGAAATAGCCAGACATGATAAAATTCACGGGATGAATCTATGGAATATAGACATCATTCATTATGCTAAAACTCTTTTCAGAAAGCCAAAGACTCTAGTTAATAGCACAGCTTTTAATCAAATGAATAGTAGTTTAAAAGCTATTTATTCTAATTATTTTAACGATAATGAGCGTTATTTTATAAAGCTTATTGAGTTAGTTTGTAATTATGGTCTAAATTCTATTAATAATGCCATAAAAAACTTACAAGAAGTATGTCCAACTAATATTAGTGTTGATAAAATAGAATTTATATATTCTAGAAAAGAAGATCCTAAAATTATATATCTAGAAGATTATAATGGTGAAATTACAAATAATTCTCTTAACATGCTAAATGAGTTTAATTATCTTTTGGATTTATAGACTGTTTTTCTATTCGACAAGTCAATCAAATAAATAGATACCTATGATTGTTAATAAAAAGTATTTAGAAGATTTAAAAGAACATTTATTTTTGAAAATATCTCAAGAAACGGAAAACAAGATTCTTGAGAAGTTTGCCAAAGAACCAGATGCAAATGAATACACAGAACAAGATATTTATGAACAGATAAGAAAAATGGTTCGAATTTAATTAGTGCACACACTTATCCACAGTTTTTAAAAATGTATTCATTTTAAGTTATATGGTGTATTCTATACTAAATACACAAAGTAGTGGATACTAAGAATGCGGGGCAGTGGATAGGTTTGTGTAAACACAAATCTATCTACTGCTTTTTATGTATGATGAGTTGGTAGATTTGGAATAATATACTTTAAGAAGTTTAGGAGGAATATTTATGACAAAGAAAATTGATACCAACTTTAATTACAAGGAAGAAGTAAAAAAATGCAAATCAATCGATGATGTAATGGGTAAAAATGGATTGATACAAAGATTAGTTAAAGATGTTTTAGAGAATATTTTAGAAGGTGAAATGGAAGATCATTTAGGGAGAGAAAAATACCAACGTCAAGAAGATATGAATATCCAAGATAGAAACTATAGAAATGGTTATAGCAGAAAGAATTTACGAAGTTCTTTTGGTGATGTAGACATTGATATAACTAGAGATAGAAAGGTTGAATTTGAACCAAGGATAGTAAAAAAATATGAAACTTTATGCAATGAATTAGATAAAAAGGTTATTTCTTTATATTCTAAAGGCATGTCTACTAGCGATATTCAATCAGAAATAGAAGATTTATACGGTATAACAATATCACCTTCTATGGTTTCTAAAATAACAGATAAAGTTATGGCTAGTGCTAAAGAGTGGCAAAAAAGAGCATTAGATAAAGTTTATCCAATAGTATATTTAGATGCAATGCATTTTAAAGTAAGAAGCAATGGAAAAATAATAAAGAAAGCTGCTTATATTTGCTTAGCATACACAATTGATGGTTTCAAAGATATTTTAGGTGTATGGATAGATGAAGCCGAAGGTGCTAAATTTTGGCTAGGTATCTGTAATGACCTGAAAAATAGAGGGGTTAAAGAAATATTAATAGCCTGTATGGATGGTTTGAAAGGTCTACCACAAGCTATAAAGACAGTATTTCCAACAGTAAATATACAAACATGTATAGTTCATCAAATAAGAAATTCTATTAAATATATAGCTTCTAAAGATAAGAAAGCTTTTATGAAAGATTTGAAGGAAGTTTATAAAGCTCCTACGGAAGAACTTGCTTTAGCGCAGCTAGATAATTTAAAAGAAACCTGGGGTAATAAATATGCTATTGTTATAGATTCATGGTACAAAAACTGGGATCACTTATACACATTCTTCGAATTCTCACCAAGAATAAGAAAAATGATATATACAACTAATGCATTAGAAGGCTTTAATAGGCAAGCGCGTAAATATACAAAGGTAAGAACCATTTTTCCTACGGACGAATATTTAAACAAATGTGTTTATTTAGCCACTATGGAAATTATTATGGCAAAATGGACTCAAGTAACTCCAAATTGGGGTGATACTCTAGCAGAACTAACAATTATATTTGAGGAGCAATTTAGAGAAGAATTAGCTTAATAGCTTGTACTTATTAGTATTTTTATGCAGCTTTAACGAGTAAAAATATTTCGAGATAAATTAATCTAAAAATGTAATAAAATATTATATAATTATTAGTGGAGATATGTTGATATTATTATATTATTGGAGGTTACCTATGAAAAAAGTAACAAGAAAACAAAAGAGAGAAAAATTAAGTACAATAAATTTTTTCGGAGAATTCTTAAAAATCAAAAATCATTTTTTTAAAGCAATTAACTCAAAACTAAAGGATGTTAAAGACAAAAGACATCAAAGTTATATTAATTACAATGTTGATATATTAATCTTTACATTGACAATGAAAAATATAACTGGTATAAAAAGCATGAACAAAATGACGACAGAATTTAATAGAAATGAATGTATTGATAATATTGCGAAAGCATTGGGATATGAGGAATTAGAAGAGTTACCCCATCATGATACTATCAACAACTTTTTTAGAAACATTAGCTCCTACGGAGATTGAAAAAATTAGGGACTATATGATAAAAGAATTGTTTAAAAAGAGATC
>NZ_JBTVVN010000033.1:0-36528 GCF_054819755.1 Clostridium sp. DL1XJH146 | reverse complement strand
TTAGAATTTTCTGAAATTTAAAACGATAAATTTAAGCTTACTACAGCTATAAAATAAATTTGCTCGTTAGAGCTGTAATTTAATAAATAGTGTTGACAAGGAATCAAAAAGGGGATATAATTAAATTACGAAATGGTTACGTATATTCGAAAAGAAAAATAGATTTTCTTTAAAGGAAGTCTATTTTTAAAAAAGTATATTACCGTAGTGGTTACGCATATACGAAGGGTGATGAAATTGAGAGATTATATATTCATTGATCAGAATGTTGAAAAATTGAAAAGCGATATACATTATAATAAAAAAGAAGTATATTCTAGACTAGTTGAACAATGCAAGTTATATTTTAATGAGAATTTACCAGAGGAACACCCAAAATCAAGTACAACTTTTATGGGCATGGCCATGGCGAATTTGTCTCTTGCATATTTGCTCACTGATCAGAAAGAATATTTAGAAGAAGCTAAGAGATGGATTTTTGCTTGTGTAAATTATCCTCATTGGGGGAATGCTCATTTAGTTGATGTTGATTTGTCAGCTGCATGGATTCTTTTTGGAATTGGAATTGCTTATGATTGGTTAAAGGATGATTTATCAGAGGAAGAACGAAGTGCTGTGAGGGATAAAATTATTCTTCAAGGGACAAGAATGTATGAGTTTAAAATCAATACAGAAGGTAGCGGATGGTCAACAAACTATTGGCAAAACCATAATTGGATTAACTTAACTGGTCTTGCTGCTGCAGGCTATGCTCTCCAAAATGAATACGATTTAGCTAAAGAATGGACAGAAGTTTCTAAAAAGAATTTTGATTATGTTTATAGCGTACTTGCTCCTGATGGTAGTGATTATGAAGGCGTTGTGTACTGGCGTTACGGTGCTATGTGGCTGTTTGTTTATGCACATCTTTTAAAAGAAAGAGAAAAGATTGATTACTTTAAAACTTGCGATTTCTTAAAAAATACATTTTACTATCGTCTATATCAGGCTGCTCCAAATCTAGAAGAACAAATTAATTTTGGGGATTGTCATGATAGAAGAAGTGGACATTCCACAGCTATATATTATAAAGTTGCTTCAGAGTATAACGATGGATATGCGCAAAAGTTAGGAAATTTAGTTAGAGATGAGTTTTTATATAGAGAAGCTTATGAATCGAAGGTTAAGCCAGGAATATTACCAGAATGCTTTTTCGAGGTATTGTTTTATAATCCAAAGGTAGAAGTAAAGGATTTCGATGATTTACCTTTAATAAAGTTTTTCCCGGATTTGGGTTTAATGGTAAAACGATCTTCGTGGAATAAAGGATCCGTTCATTTTTCTTTTAAATGTGGTCATCCTGGAGGAAAGACTCAATGGAAGAAGTTATGGGAATTAAAAAGAGAAAAAAATTATAATTGTTTTGGTCTTTCACATCAGCATCCGGACAATAATTCATTTATAATAAATGCTAATAATACTTATTTTTCAATAGATGATGGATATAACAGGTCAGTTAAGGCAAGTGATCATAATACTGTAATTGTTGATGGTATAGGATATTGTGATGAAGGACAAAATAATATTTGGAAGAATTATAAAGAGGATATGACAGCAGATATTGTAAAGTTCGAAACAAATGATAATTACACATATATTGCAGGAGAGGCTGCCAAGGTTTACGATAAATCCTTGAATTTAGAAAATTATACTAGACATGTACTCAATACAGGAAAATCTTATTTTGTATTGTTAGATGAACTCAAGAGTTCTGATAAGCATACGTATACTTGGATAATGTATAGTGATTTCTTCCCAGAGAATAATAAGGACAAATTTACTTATAAAAGTGGTTATGGAGAAATGGACTTATATCATTTCAGTGATGTAGAAACAGATTATGAGTTTGTACAAAATAATGTAAGGGCTGTAATGACTACTCAAGAGCCAGATAAGTACACTGAAAATAAAATGAAAGGTCTATATGTTTCTAACAGACATAAGACAGAGCAACAAAGTTTTTTAACTGTATTAGCCCCTAAGAATAGTGATAACGATATAGTAGTTGAAAAAGTTAAAATAGATGATGCTTATGGAGTTAAGATTAAAAGTAATGAAGAAACAGAAGTATTCATTTATTCTGAAAAAGGACAATTTAGCTATATGGACAAATTGATTAATAGTAAGTTAGCTTTAATAAAAATATCTAAAAATAATGATATAGAGGTATTTAAATTATGACATTAAAGAAATATAGATATATTGATATTTTACTATTAACAGCCTTAGCATTTGTTTTTGAATTTTTAGGAAATAAACTTCATATATTACTCCCTGGCGCTGGTTTCCATCTTTCGTTTTCTATATTAATAGCAATAATTGGAATTATAAGATGGGGAGCAGTAGCCACAATTATTTATCCCATATCTGGTTTGGCAGTTTTTCTAACAACAGATTCAAGTGTTATATTAGAAAAATTACTGCTCTATCCAATTGCTAATAGTTTTATTATTTTAAGCACAATATTATTTAGATTCTTTAAAAGAGGAGAGATTGCTGATAATTCTATAAAAGTAATCGTTTTAACCTTAGTGGCTTATATTTCAGTTGCCATTGGAAAAGGATTTGGAACATTTATATTGACAGGTGAGTTTATTAGAGGTTCAGTTTTTTATTTACTTGCTGAAATGTTTAATATAATTATTGTTTCTTTGTTATTAATATTTTTAAGAAAAAAAGAAGGGTTGCTTACTGATATGAATACGTTTTTTTCACAGAATGAGTAGGAGGAGTTATGAAATGGAAGAGAAAAGTCAAAGTAAGTTAGTAAAATACAGTAAGATTATTGTTTCTGATTGGCAACTGTATCTATTGCTTGTACCGATATTAGTTTGGTATTTGTTATGGATGTATAAACCAATGGGTGGATTGCTAATAGCCTTTAAAAATTACCAACCCAATTTGGGAGTGGGTGGGAGTGACTGGGTAGGTTTTAGTAATTTTATTTCACTTATATCGGGTTCGTTTGCAGAACAATTTTGGAGAGCTTTTAGAAATACTTTTTTAATTAGTTTATATGGACTTATATTTGGGTTCCCTATTCCAATTATTTTAGCATTATTCTTTAGTGAAATTTCTAATAAGATTTATAGAAATGTTGCACAAACATTTACTTATCTGCCACACTTTTTATCAGAAGTTACAATTACAGGTATGGTACTTACACTTTTATATAATGGTGAAGTTACAACAGGTGTAATAGCGGCATTTTTAATGAAAACTGGTTTGCTTTCAGAGGGAACAAAAATCATTCAAGACGCTACTTATTTTAGGCCAGTATATATTATAACGGGGATATGGAAAGAGGCTGGATATAGCTCTATAGTTTACTTTGCTGCCATAATGGGTATATCTCCAGTACTTTACGAAGCTATTAAAGTGGATGGGGGAAGTAAACTTCAAGAAATAAAGTATGTTACATTCCCTGGAATGGCTCCAACATTAATAATAATGATAATACTTCGTATTGGCCGAATGTTATCAGTAGGATATGAAAGAATTATTCTTCTTTATAATGAAAATACATATCAAACAGCTGATGTTCTTAATAGTTTTGTTTATCGGATAGGTCTTGAAGGTGGAAAACAGGCAATTGGAGCTTCGGCGGGTATGTTTAATGCATTAATTGCTTTTGCTCTTGTAATGGGTGCAAACTTCATAAGCAGGCAGATATCAGAAACATCATTATGGTAGGGGGATAATTACGATGGAAAGATTAAGTAGAAGTGAAGTAATCTTTAAATTTTTAGCTTATATTTTAATTGGAGTATTTGCTATTATGGCATTATATCCTGTTGTGTATGCCTTTTCTGCATCAATTAGTGGTAAGGTAGCATATGAGTCAGGTGCAGTAGTATTACTTCCTAAAAATATAAATTTTCAAGTTTATGGATTGATTTATAACGATAAAGGATTTTGGATATCTTACATAAATACTTTGTTTTATACTGTATTTGGTACAGCATGGAGTATGTTTATTTCAATAATGGGAGCATACGCTTTAGCCAAAAAGAGATTAATATTCAGAAGACAATTTAATTTCTTTATTGTATTTACAATGTGGTTTAATGCAGGTATGATACCACAATATTTAAACTATGTGAATATGGGAGTGGATAACCGTTGGGGTATTGTATTTGCCTTTGGAATTCAAGCTTATAACATAATATTGCTTCGTAACTATTTCGAAGGAATACCAAAAGAAATAGAGGAAGCTGCGAGAGTAGATGGAGTTAACGAATTTCAGATGTTAAGGAAAATATTTATGCCAATGTCTAAGGCATCAATTGCTACTGTTACATTATTTTATGCAACTTCTAGATGGAATGGATATTTTTGGTCAAGGATACTATTGAATGAACCACGTGAATTGCCATTACAAGTTTATATGAGAATTTTAGTAGAAAATTATCAAAGTACCTTTGATGATTTAGGAGACTTCTTACCATATGCTGCAGATTCTTATGTTTATGCAATATTGGTATGTTCAATTATTCCAATTTTGATTATTTACCCATCTATACAAAAATATTTTGCCAAAGGTGCAAATATGGGTGGAGTAAAAGGCTAATTAAAGGAGAGATTAAATAATTTTATATTATTTAACATAAAAAATGGAGGGGATATTATGAAAAAGTTTTACGCTTTAATGCTAGCAGCGACAATGACATTTAGTCTAAGCGCATGCGTTAATTCAGAATTATCAAGTAACAATGAAGTGGATGATTCAAATCAAACTAATGAGCAGGTTGAAGTTAAAGATTTAGAAATTGCCGATTCATTGAACATCAATTTTGCAATGGGTAATAATGCTCGTACAATGACATATCAACAAGCAAACCCATTAACACTACCAGATGGTACTATTGTTACACAAGGAGATTTGAAACCAACTTGGCAATATATAGAAAAACAATTAGGTTTTACTATTAATGATAATACTGTTCAAGATCAGAAAGCAACTGAGATGATAGATTTAGAGGCAGCAACAGGTTTTAAAGATGATACTATCTACGGTGGAAACAGTATAGCAAACGATTTAATGAATTACGGTGCACAAGGATATTTTATTAATTTAAAAGACTATCTTGATTATATGCCAAATGTAAAAGAGTATCTTGAAGAAAATCCAAATGTAGCATCAGCAATTACAGCTTATGACGGTGGAATATATCACTTACCGTACGTTGCAGAAATAGATAATTATGCTCGTACATTTAATGGAAGAAATGAATGGGTAACTGCTCTTTTAGATTCAACTGATGCTTTAGAAACAGAGAGTGAAACATTAAATGTTGCCTATAATGGATACTGGGATAGAAACGACACAAATGTAGCTACTCTTCAAAATGAAGCAGCAACTAACGGTGTTATTGATAGAGATACTGCTTTAAATGTTTTGATTGATTATATAAATACGACTTATCCTGATTTAGAAAAACCATCTGATTTATATGTAGGAGAAACTGCTGTGTATGATATTGATGAGTTAGTAGCTTTATGGCGTGTTATAGAATTATCTCCAAATACATTATCAAAAGTAACAACTGGTGCTGTAGTAGATGGAGCAGAAGTTTCTCCTTTCTTCGTAAGAAAATCAAAATATCGTGAAGATGTACTTAGATTAATAACATATTTTGATGGCGAAAAAGTTCATTCATCAGACTCATATGGAGCAACTTTATATGTTGATGAAAATGGAGAAATGGTTTATTCTTATGACGATGAAGATTTCTTAGAAAAATTAGATTATATTAAAGCAATGTACTCAGAAGGTTTACTTCATAGTGAATTTGCTGATTTAAGTGTTACTGATGAATTTAGAAAAAGTATGTACTTTGCAGATGATGCTGAAGGACAAAAACAATTTGGATTTATGACATTTGATTGGATTGCTTCAACAACTGCTTCAAATGAAGCTATTGACGTGTTCCTTCCACCAGTTACTACAATTAGTGGAGCAGGAATTGATGATTTTGTACATTACGTAGAAAATACTCGTGCAATTAAACCAGATGGCTGGGCTATTTCAGCAGCAGCTGATGAAGTTGATATTAATACTGCATTAACTTTATTTGATTATATGTTCTCAGAAGAAGGAAATCTAGTTCAAAACTATAGCATTCCAGACGCTTGGGTAGAAGGTGAAAAATTTGTTGGACCAGATGGCACAGAATATCCTAAGTTTAACGATTGGATATTAGATACAGCCGGAGAAATGAAAGATGGCGATATTTCAGGTTTCCTACGTGACTTTATGGGTTCTCACTTAGCACTTGGATACCAAAAGGAAATTGGATTTGAACTTCAGTATACTTCAGAAAATGGTTTTGATGGTTGGGATTTATATACAAAAGCTGATGTATTATCAATGTCATATGGTGCAGATAATGATTACTTACGCTTGATGCCACCAATTATTTCATTGAATGACCAAGAAGTTGCTAAAATTGATACAGTAGCTATTGGTACTGACCAGACTGACCAATTATTCTTGTATATTACTGGTGCAGATGCTGCTGCAGATAGTGTAGATGGTATTGAAGATATATTTGATAAGGCAGGAATAAAAGAATACTTAGAAGTTTACCAAACAGCTTATGATAGAATGATGCAAAAATAATAATTAATAATAGATATTCCTGCTTGAATGCAAGCAGGAATATCTAAAAAAGTAGGAGGCACTATGAAAGAAGATAAGTTATCATTAAAATTGCAAAAAATATCTTCTTATATCTTGATAGTTGTAGCAATTTTAGTTGGTGTATTAGCCCTAGGGTTTATGACAAATTTCTACCAACTTTTTTATAATGGGACAGCTGAAACATATCAATACTATAAGGATATTCAGGGATTAAATCATGCGATTTTTCAGTCAGCAATAATTTTAATAATACTTTCATTATTACAAATTCCTTTTGAAATAACTAAAAAGACCACTAATATTTTTGGACTAGTACTTTTATTGATTACAACTATTATCAATTTTGTGAATTCTATGACTGTGCTTAAATTTAATAGTTATTTTAAAGGATTATATAAACAATTGGATTTTAGTTCTATTGAAAGTTATACATATTCTATTAGGCCATTTCAATTGACATCTGTTTTATTTATTGCAACTATAATATTAACCATATTTGTCTTGGGTGTTTCTATATTTAATTATATTTCTACAAATAGAAGGCAGGGTAAAGTATGAAGAGTGAAGAAAGAAAGTTGTATCAGAAAAATAAGTTAGGATATCTTTTAATTATAGCATTTATTGTATTAGATGTTATATATACTATATATACTCTCAATAGTATGACTGTTAATTTTAATATTGGCGTTTTTATATTAACAACAATAGCATTATTATTAATAGGGTTTTTAACTGCTGTAAAGGTCCAAACTTATTCTATTTCATGGTGTTATGTTGCTATTGGACTCGGAATTTTTCAAGGGAGTCGTATATTGATTGAGAAAAATATAATAATGAATTTCCAGATGACTATTATTATAATTGTATCTTCAATTATATGTATTTTTGGAGGTATAATTTCTTTGAATAGTGCTAACAAACGGAAGAAATACATTGAAGAACATGGAGATAATAATTAATACTTGGTTCACTAGGAGGTGCTAATATGGCAGATTTAAGTATGAAAAATATTAATAAGATATATCCAGGTGGATTTCAAGCTGTATATGATTTTAGTATGGACGTAAAGCACGGGGAATTTATCGTGTTGGTAGGACCATCTGGATGTGGGAAATCTACAATGCTTCGAATGATTGCAGGATTAGAAACCATTTCTAGTGGTGATTTAATACTAGGTGGGAAAAGAGTTAATAAAATAGCACCTGCAGACAGAGATATAGCGATGGTTTTCCAAAATTATGCATTGTATGGCAATATGACAGTGTATGAAAATATGGGTTTTAGTTTAACAGTTAGGCATACAAATGGTGATGAAATACATGATAAAGTAATGAAGACTGCCGATGTTGTTGAGTTGAAAAATTTGTTAAATAGAAAGCCTAAAAATTTATCAGGTGGCCAAAGACAGAGGGTAGCACTTGGAAGATCAATAGTTAGAGATGCAAGTGTATTTCTTATGGATGAGCCACTATCGAATTTAGATGCAAAGCTAAGAACTCAAACTAGAAAAGAGTTGGTTATGCTACATAACCGTCTTAATTCAACTTTTATTTACGTTACTCATGACCAAGTAGAAGCTATGACTATGGCCGATAGAATTGTAATAATGGATAAAGGGGTAGTACAACAAATAGGAACTCCATCTGAATTATATCAATGTCCTAACAATGTTTTTGTTGGAGGATTTATTGGAAGTCCATCTATGAATTTTATTGAAGGTGAAATTCAAGGAGAGTATTTTATTTCAGAAAATATTAAACTTAAGCTTTCAAAAGAAAGAGTTAAGAAATTATCCAATTATGATAAGAAGAAAATAATTCTAGGGGTTAGACCGGAAGCATTCTTTTTAAGTAAAGAAAATGATGGGAATATTTTAGTAGGTAAAGTAGATTTAGTTGAATTTTTAGGTGCAGAATATTTAGTAGGATTTACTTTAGGTGATGAAAATGGCTATAAAGTAAAATTGGATTCTAGTGAAGTGAAAGAAGAAATAAAAGATGAGATAAAATTATCAATTGATATGGATAAGATACATTTCTTTGACATTGATACCGAAATTAGAGTTAAGTAAAGGAGCCATCATATGAAGGAAAAAGTATTTAATATATCTAAATTTGTTATGTTTTTTGTTGCTATGATTCAACTTGCATTATCGCAAATTCATATTGATATTATAACAAAAGTTTTTGCTACTAATGTAGGATTTTATCTTTTCTTATTTATAATATTTGGAATGATTATAGCATTAAATGTTGTTTCAACTAAAAGTGATGGCAAAATGTTAGTAGTTGCATTTGGCGCAATTATGTCTTCTGCTGCAGGTATAAAGTATTTACAAATGGTTTTAGCTGATATAAGCGCTGGAAATTTATTAACTTTTCAAGAGGCAAGTATTTCAATTTATTTTTCTATATTCTCAATTGTAGTTTATCTTTTAGGGACAATTTTACTTTTTATAACAAGGGAGAAGTAGTAAAGTATGGATATGTATAAAGATAAAACCAAAAAAAATAATTTAATTATTTTATTAATTAGATGGTGGTCAGTGGGAGCAGTTTATTTTTTCATTGGCTGGGGTACCAAACTAGGAAGTTATAATAGTTCAATAGATTTTGTCATAATGCTAGGTATAGTTATTGGCCTTTTTAATTCGTTAATAATTAATCCAATAATTAAAATGTTGTACAATGTGGGTTCAAAAAAATCATATTTAGAGAGCAGTGTTTGGGAGAAAATTTGGTCTAGATTGAAAGAAGTTGCATTAGCAATTTTGATTGTGTACTTAGTAACTTTGGTTTATTATGTTATAAATATTGGGGCAATATCTTTGCTAAATCTTAGTAAGGAAACTGTTGTCTTGCCAGGTGAGCCAATAATTTTTGCACTTTTTTATGTATTAATTTATCAACTATTTGCTTATATAAATAAAAAAATAAGAAGTAGGAGAAATGTAAAATGAAATATTTAATGAAAGATGAATTGAGTAATTTAATTGAGGAAAAACATGTTTACAAGGATTTTATGGATATTTTAAAAGAAGAAGTAGATGATTTTTTTAGCAATTTTAATGATAGTCCTGACAAGATTTCAAGATGGGGGCACCACTATTTTTGTAAAGAAGATGGGGGATTATTAATCTATAATGATAAAACTCCTAATGAACATATATGTAGTATTTGTGGAAAAAAATATTCAAATGATTTATTGAATGGTGTTTGGGTTTGTATGTATAGGAATCAAGGGGTAGTTAACACATGGAAATCTGCATTAGTATACAAATATACAGGTGACCGTAAGTATTTAGATAATGTAATTACCTTTACAGACTTTTATAGTGACAACTATTTAAAATTTAAGTTACACAATAAAGAGGGAAATGAATATGAATCTTTAGAAGAAATGGCTTGGGGCTGCTCTAGAATAATGCCTCAATCATTAAATGAATCAATTTTTATTATTAGATTGATAAATGCACTAGAAATTGTAAAAGAGGATCTTTCTAGTGATTACATCACGAAAATAGAGAAGAGTTTTTTTGCTGAAGCTTTCAAAATGTTTAAACCTCAGGTTGATAAGATTCACAATATATCATGTTGGTTAAACAGTTCTATAGGAGTGATGGGGTTATTTTTAGATAATAAAGAAATGATTGATTTTACTTTTAAAGGTGATTTCAATATAAATGAACAATTATTAAAAGGAGTAACAAAGGATGGATTTTGGTATGAAGGTTCAATCCATTATAATTTCTTTACCATAGAAGGAATTATTAATTTACTTTTATTTAGTAAACTATATGGTTATGATTTCAAAATAGGTGAAGAAACTGTGGAAAAAATGCTGATAAATGCATACCACTATGCTTTTGATAATCACCAGCTTCCGAATCCAAACGATGGATGGCCTAATATTAATTTAAAATCATATTCATATATATATGCAATTGGAGGAAAAATCTATTCATATGATAGTGAAGTAGGCAGAATACTAATAAATATTCTTAAAAAAGAGGGAGAACGTCATGGTTTCCCACTTTCAAAACCTTACTACTATAAAAATGATATTTCATTAGAAGAATTTATTTTTACTCCTAACGCAAGATATCAAAATGATAAAGTAATAACTTGCGATTCTATCAACTTTGACACTTCATATTGTGGAATTATTAAGAAAAATGACATAAATATTTTTTATAAATATGGTCACAATGGACCTAGCCATGCACATCCTGACAAGATGAATATTGAGGTTGTAATTAAAGGAATTTCATTGAGCAGAGATCTTTCTAACTCTGGATATGGAAATGTTTTATGTAATGAATGGCATAGAGTTAGTGCTTCACATAATACAGTTGTTGTAAATGGTAATAATCACACTTCGGTTTCAGGTGGAAACAGACTTTCAGTAACTGATTCAAGCTTTGAAGTAAAGGCGGAGGACGTTTACGATGATGTTGATTTTGTAAGAGGGGTATCTATAACTAACAATGGCTTTAAAGATCAATTTAAAATAGAAATGGAAAAAGAAGGAATTTGTGATTATTTCTTTCATGTAGAAGGTGATATTGCATGTGAACTTGATTATTGTGATGCTAATCTAATATTTAAGGGAAATGGATATCAACATCTAAAAGATGTGAAAAAAGTAGTTACTGATGCAAAAATGATAGAAATATGCTGGGATTTAAAAGGCTTAGGAGTAGTCAGTTCTATTGATCTTAACAATAAAGAATTATTTATTGCAAAGTCACCAGATAACCCTGTAACTAATTATCGTACTACAATCATTATAAGAGAAAAAGGAATAAATCCTGTTTATAATTTAGAATGGTCAATAAAAGGAGAGTAGAATGGATATAAAAAATTATTTTATAAGTGATGAGTTAGAACTTGAAGATTTAGGTAATGGCATTAAAAGAAAAATAACTGCATATAATGACAATTTAATGTGCGTCGAAGTGCACTTTGAAGAAGGTGCTATAGGTGTAATGCATACTCACCCTCATGAACAGATAACTTATATAATATCAGGTGAGTTTGAGTTTAATATTGATGGTAATAAAAAAGTACTTAGACAAGGTGATACAACTTTTAAGCAACCAGATATCCCTCATGGAGCTGTTTGCTTGAAAAAAGGAGTCTTACTAGACATTTTCACTCCTTGTAGAAAAGACTTTATTAAAAAATAATGGAGGTATATTATGAGTAAATTAGCAATGATAACAGGCGGTACTGGAGGAATAGGGTTAGCAACAGCTAAAGAGTTAGGAAAAGCTGGGTACGATATAATTCTAAACGGAATAGTTGAAGAGCAAGGTAAAGAGGCTGTTTCTGAATTAGAAGGTTTAGGAATTAAAGTTGATTTTTATTTGTTTGATGTAACAAATGAAGAGGCAGTAAATGAAAACTTTGAAAAAATTGCAGCAAAATATGGTAAACTAGACGTTTTAGTTAATAATGCAGGTGGTCTTGGTGGCCGTAGTAGATTTGAAGAAATGACAACTGATTTTTATAGAAAAGTTATGGCGTTAAATTTGGATAGTGTATTTTTTAACACTAGAGCAGCTATTCCATTACTAAAAAAAGGAGAAAAACCTTCTATAGTTAACTTTACTTCAATAGCTGGTTGGAATTCAGGTGGCCCAGGAGCAGGTATTTACGGTACATCTAAAGCAGCTGTAACAACATTAACTCGTGCATTAGCAAAAGATTTAGCTGAGTATGGAATAAGAGTAAATGCTGTATCTCCAGGTACTATAGACACAGCATTCCACCAAGCAATAAAGGAAACTAACATTGAAGTTTTCAATTCTTGGAAAAATAATATATTGTTAAAAAGGTTAGGAGAAGCTAGCGAAGTAGCGACAGTAATTGAATTTTTAGTTAGTGAAAAAGCTTCTTTCTTAACAGGTGAAATAGTTCAAATCAATGGTGGTCAAGATTTCCTATAATAACACGAAGGTGTTGCGTATATACGCAACACCTTTTTAAAAAAAGAGAGGTTTTATGAATAATAAAGTAGCGTCAAAAAGAGATCTTATAATAAATGGTAATATATATAAAGCTATATTCGTAGTATCTTTTCCATTAATGATAAATTCTTTTATAAATGCTTCATACAATTTTATAGACACACTATTTGTTTCACAAATTGGAAGTATTGAACTTGCTACTGTAGCTTTGATAGGTCCTATTTATAATATGCTAGTATCAGTAGGGGCGGGGTTATCTGTAACTGGTACTGCATTAATTGGAAAAAACGTTGGTAGAAAAGATTATAATAAAGTTAATTCAATAGTTATGCATTTGTTATTAATTTGTACTTTCTTAGGTTTGTTTTTAACAGTATTTTTATGGATAAATTCAATAACTGTACTAGAACTATGTAATGCTACTGAAGCTATTATTAGTTGTGGCAGTATATATTTTAAAATATTCTTTTTATCAATTCCCTTTATGCTATATAATTCAACATATATTGCTGTGAAAACAGGGTATGGTGAAACAGCTGATGTAATGAAAATACATGTAGTATCGATGATTATTAAGGTTGCATTAACCTATTATTTTGTTATGCAGCTAGATAAAGGAATAGAATATTTAGCGATATCAACATTAGTAGGAAATCTAATAATTTTCTTATATGGGGTATATGATTTTTTGATAAAGAAAAATCAATTAGTTATTAATTTAAAGACATTTAAATTTGATTTTAAATTGATGAAGAAAATATTAATAATAAGTTTCCCAGTTATAATTGAGAAAACCTCTGTATCCTATAGCTTTGTTATGATTAATGGTAATGTGTTGAAATTTGGAGAAACAGTACTTGCAGCATATGGAATTACTAATAGGATCAATTCATTATTTTTTAGTACTTTAGGTGGTCTTGGAAGTGGACTAGCTACAATAATTAGCCAAAATATTGGGGCAAAAAATCATAATAGAATTAAGAAAAGTATTAAAAGTGCCAGTATTTTTGGAATTGCTATGTCAATAATTTTTGCAAGTATTATATTTTTCAGTAAAGATACATTTGCTTCACTTCTTACAAATGATGATACAGTTTTATATAGACATGTCATAAATGCTATTTCAGTTTACTCTATATCAGTAATTCCTTGGAGTATTTTTCAAATAGTAATAGGTGTATTTATGGGATGTGCTAAGACCAAATATAATTTGATTATCAGTTTGGTTAGATTATACCTTCTAAGATTGCCATGTATTGTTATACTTTCACAATTTGCATCATTAAACGAATATAGTATTTGGTATGCAATGCTAATAAGTAATGTTCTGACTGCAATCTTTGCATACATATTTTATAAAATTAGGATAAACAAAATTTTAATGATGGAAAAAGTAGTTAGTTGATTTATAGATAAATTAAAATTGAATACAGTAAACTTTTACTTTACATAAATTAAAAAAAGTATATGCTTGAAATACATAGATTCTATTGATATAATTTATATGTTAAAGATTCGTAAAGTAAATTTAGATTATAGAAAATTATATGAGTTGGTTATAACCAACTCTTTTTTAAAGGAGTATTTTATTGATGTAAAATTACAAATATAGTTAGAAGAAAATTTATATTTATGTTAATGATTATGATTTTGAAAAGTGAAATTTTTAATTAGTATAGAATACAAAGAAAGAGGAGAGTAAATTGGCGAATTTTATAAATGAAATTAACAAAAGAAGAACTTTTGCTATTATTTCTCACCCTGATGCAGGTAAAACAACAATTACCGAAAAATTATTATTATATGGGGGAGCAATAAGAGAGGCTGGTTCTGTTAAAGCTAGAAGAGCATCAAAACACGCAGTTTCTGACTGGATGGAAATAGAGAAGCAAAGAGGTATTTCTGTAACATCATCAGTACTTCAATTTAATTATGACGGTTATTGCATAAATATATTGGATACTCCTGGGCACCAAGACTTTAGTGAAGATACTTATAGAACTCTTATTGCAGCAGATTGTGCTGTAATGGTTATAGACGGAGCTAAAGGTGTGGAAGCGCAAACAAGAAAATTATTTCACGTTTGTTCTTTGAGGGATATCCCTATAATTACTTTTGTAAATAAGATGGATAGAGAAACAAGGGACCCTTTTGAACTTCTTGCAGATTTAGAAGAAGAACTTGGCATTAAATCATATCCAATGAACTGGCCAATTGGCTGTGGTGCCAATTTTAAAGGTGTTTATGAAAGAGAAACAAAGAAAATAATAGCTTTCCAAGGTGGAAGTCATGGTCAAAAAGAAGCTGAAAAAGTAGAATTTGATATAAATGATGTAGAAGCAAAGGAATTTATAGGAGAAGATTTTTATAATCAGCTTTTAGAAGAGGTAGAATTATTTGAAGAAGCTGGTGAAGAGTTCGATTTAGAAAAAATAAGAATGGGTGAACTGACACCAGTATTTTTTGGTAGTGCACTTACAAACTTTGGAGTAGAACCTTTTCTAAAGCAATTCTTAAAGTTAACTCCACCACCACTTCCAAGAAATTCAGATAAAGGTGAAATAGAACCGACATCTGAGGATTTTTCTGCTTTTGTATTTAAGATTCAAGCTAATATGAACAAGTCTCATAGAGATAGAATTGCATTTATGAGGGTTTGTTCTGGTAAGTTTGAGGCAGGAAAAGATGTATTTCATGTTCAACAAAATAAAAAAATTAAGATTACTCAGCCTACACAATTTATGGCACAAGATAGAGCTGTAGTGGAAGAAGCTTATGCAGGAGATATACTAGGAGTTTTTGACCCAGGTATATTTAGTATAGGAGATACCCTATGCACAAGCAATAATAAGTTTAAGTATGAAGGTATTCCTACATTTGCACCAGAGCATTTTGCTAGGGTAAGAACAGTGGATACAATGAAAAGAAAACAATTCATAAAAGGAATAGATCAAATAGCTCAAGAAGGAGCAATTCAAGTTTTTAAAGAGTTATTTATAGGTATAGAGGAAATTATTGTAGGTGTTGTTGGAGTACTTCAATTTGAGGTACTAGAATATAGACTAAAAAATGAATATAATGTAGAAATAAAGATGGATAGATTACCGTTTAAAAATGTAAGATGGATTGAAGAATGGGATAAAGCTGTGGACACACTAAGTATAACTTCTGATACTAAAATTGTACGAGATATTAGAGATAGAGACCTTTTGCTTTTTACCTCAGACTGGGGAATAAGATGGGCCCTAGAGCACAATGAAGGGCTAGTGCTATCGGATATTAGTAAATAGTACTAGAGCAATGCACAATGCACAATTAAGGTCAAAAGATGATGTGAAGAGTGCAAATTGCAAAGTGCACACTTCACACTTCACTCTTCACACTCCACACTTCACACTTATACAAAGGGGGGTGTTAAAAGGTGTATTTTTCAAATGCGATGAATATTGCTCGGGATTATTGTCATAGATTTATTAACGAGGGAGATATCGTAGTAGATGCCACTGTTGGCAATGGTAATGATACTGCTTTGCTTTGTAAACTAGTTGGTAGCTCAGGAAAGGTTTATGGCTTTGACGTTCAAGAAGAGGCTTTAAGGAATGCTGAGGCTTATTTAAAAGAACTTAATCTTGATAATAGAGTAAGGTTAATTTTAGATGGCCATGAAAATATAAAAGAGTATATTTGTGAAAAGGTTGATGTAGTTATTTTTAATTTAGGATATTTACCAAAAGGAAATCATGAAATAACTACAAAGTGGGAAACTACTATAAAAGCAATAAGTGGGTCAATGGACCTGATTAAAAAAGAAGGTAAAATTTTTATTGTTGTATATCCTGGACACTCAGAAGGTGAAAAAGAAAAGAAGGAAATAGAAGAATTTGTTAAGACAATAAGTCAAAAGGAATACAATGTTGCAAAGATTAGTTTTATGAATCAAATCAATAATCCACCTTTTTTGATAGCTATTGAAAAGAGAAAACTTTGATTTAATATATGATACTAATTTGATGCACAATGCACAATGCACGATAAAAAAAATGCACAATGCACAATGCACAATGCACAATTAAGGAGGAAATATTTTAGCGGAGCTAAAATATTTCTGGATTTTTAAAACATTAAAACATTAAAATATTAAAAGATTGAAAGATTGAAAGATTAAAAGCAGTAAATATATTTGGATGAGTACAAATGTATTTACTGCTTTGTTGTGCGACTATGTATAACTAAAGATGTTCTGACGGAAGGGAAGAGAAACATCTTTAATTGCTTGTTGCAGATTGGTTTTTTGTATATACTTTACACTAGTATTTTCTATTTAGAGAAAAAATATTTGCATCAGGATTATTATTGTATAAAATAAGATCTTTAATAATTTGAGCTCCAATAACGCTAAAGGTAACTCCGTTTCCTCCGAAACCTAAGTTTAAATAGGTATTTGGGTATGTAGGATGTTTTCCTATGTAAGGTAATCCATCTTTGGTTTCACCAAAAACTCCAGCCCAGGCGTAGTCAGCTTTTATATCATCCATTTCAGGAAATAATGATTTTAATTTATTTATTAAATATTTAGATTTGAATTTTAAATTTGCTTCTCTTCTTTCTAAGTTAATAAAATTATCATCAAAACCACCAGCTATAATTCTATTATCAGAAGTTGTTCTGATATATGTATAAGGCCTTGCAGTTTCCCATATTAAAGATCTATTATACCAAGAAGAAAAATCATTGATTTTATTCGTAGCTATTGAGTATGTGGAGTTCAAAGTTACTAGATTTTTTTTCCCCATCATTGAATTAGAGTTATATCCCGTACAAAAGATTAAATTTTTACATTTTACATAACTGTCTGTAGATAGATTGATTTTCACATCATTAGAGTAAAAATCAAAACTCTGTGCTTTGGTGTTTTCGTAGATTTTAGCTCCTTTTTTAAAGCAATGTTTTAATAGAATATTACAAAAATTAACAGGGTCAATTTGACCACCAATCTTAGAATATATTCCACATTCAGATGTGAAAGGGTACAATCTTTCAATATCTACTCTCTCAAGTAATTCTACGTCAAAGCCATATTTCTTTCTAGTTTGGTATTCGTCTCTGAGATTTTCTTCATCCATTTTGTTAGAACATAAATAAAGGCTATCTTTTTTTTCAAAGTTACATATACCGTTAATATTTATAATAATTCTTTCAATATCATCTATAGCTTTTTGACAGAGTTTATATGATCTCACGGCTTTATCTTTACCTACTATATCGATGAGTTTTATAAGGTCTGTATCTATTTCATATTGTAGTAAACACGTACTGGCACAAGTACTTCCGCTACATACAGTATTTTCTTCGATTAGGACAGCATCAACTGAATATTCAGTTAAATAATAAAGCATTAAGCATCCAGTAATTCCACCACCCACAATTACAACATCGCAATCAATATTTTTATTAAGAGAAGGATAACCTTTTAAATTGCTATTGATTTTATCCCAATAAGTACTACCATTTATTAAATCCATAGTGTGCGCTTAGCTAAAGCTGCCCCTCCTCACGTAAGTAGATGTGATGGTAATTTACATTATTTTTTTCTTTCCAAATAAAGCATCGATAACAAAAATTATTGCAGCAATTATTAGCAAGTAATTAATCAATGTTCCTCCGATTTTAAAGATTAAACCAATTAACCAAAATAAAACAACAAAACCACCTAACCATCTTAAAAATGTCATTCTAATGCCTCCATTATATTTGATAATACATATTATTCACAAAAATGAAGAAAATATGTACTTCTTTTGAGTTTATGATTTTGCAGAGCAAAATCGACTATTAAATTAAAGATTTTCTGACCAAAGGGAAGAAAATCATCCATAATTGTGCATTGTGCATTGTGCATTGTGCATTGTGTATTTGAATTGTACATTGTGCATTGGAATTGTACCGATACATTTGACTGATTTGATATATTTAATATAATAATAATAAATCTATAAATGTATGCAATAATTGCAAATTGCAAATTATATTAAAAAAAGAAAGGGGCAAAACAAAATGGAACACAAAAAAGAGGGGATAAGAGTAAATTTAAATTCTATGGTATATGTGGCTTTGATGGCTGCAGTAATATATGCTATAGCGCAAATAAGAGTTCCAGCACCAATGGGAGTTGTACATTTAGGTGATAGCATGGTATTGATGGCAGCTATATTATTAGGAAAGAAAAAGGGAGCTGTTGCAGCAGCTATTGGAATGACGTTGTTTGATATACTTGGTGGATATCTTGTGTGGGCACCATTTACTATGGTTATAAAATTTTCTATGGCGTATGTAGCAGGTGCAATCGCATTTAGAAAAGATTATAATGGAGAAAATATAAAAAATAATTTATTGGCGTTTATAGTTGCTAGCATTGTTATGATTTTTGGATATTATTTGAGTGGAATAATAGTTGCAAAAATGCTATTAAGTAGTGCAGCAACTTGGTATGCAGCTAATATTATGGCATTAAATGAAGTTATATTTAATGTAGGGCAAGGAGTAGCAGCTATAGTTATAGCGTTACCACTTTCGAAAGTAATAAAGCCAGCTCTTAGAAAAGCCAATATAGATTTATAACAAAAAGATTTCTTAGTAATTCACTAAGAGGTCTTTTTTCATATGATTTCAAATTCAAATTTAAAATTAGCAATTGTAAATTCAAAATTTGCAATTGCTAATTTTAAATTTGCAATTTGCAATTTGCAATTTGCAATTAAGGATGATTTTGCTACGCAAAATCTTAGAATTAATTAAATAAAGATTCTCTGACCAAAGGGAAGAGAATCATCATCAATTGTGCATTGTGCATTGCTTATTACGTATTGCGCATTGAGAATTAACACTGTATATTATAAATTATTATCATATTATTAAATTTTAATAATATTCATTAAATATAAGTGTAGAATTTGATATAATAGTCATAAGATGATTATGAATATACTGAATGAAAACAGTTAATGATAATTTATTCGTTTGATAAACAGCTTGAAATGGAGGATACTAATGGACACTAAGAAACTTTCCTTATTGTTAAAACAGCAAGAAAATATTAAATTAGATTTCAAGCTTAAACTTGATTTGAGTACAGAAAGTGGTAGAAAAGAATTTGCAAAAGATGTATGTGCAATAGCCAATTCTCCTGGTGGAAGAGGGTATTTAATAATTGGGATTGAAGATAAAACTAAAAAAGTTGTAGGGATAAATGTTAATGATTATACTGAGGAACAGGTTCAGCAAATAGTATCATCAAGGATTGAACCACCAATTCCAATTAAAATAGAAACTATTATTTATTATGGACAAAATGTGAGTATTATAACGATTTATAGTAGTGATCAAAGGCCTCATCAAGTTAGAGAAACAGGAGCATTTTACATAAGAAGAGGTTCCACTACAGACACAATGAGAAAAGAAGAATTAATAGGTGCATTTCAGGATAATTTAAGTCTAGGCACAGAATTATGTCCTATTATTAAAAGTACAAAAGAGGCATTAAATTTTAATTTGGTTGAGGCCTATTTTAAAAATCATAGTATAGAAATCAATGATTCTAACAGAGAAATGTTACTGACTAATACAGGAATTATTACAAAAGAATCAGAAAATAAAAATTTTAAGTGCACTATGGGTGGATTATTGGTTTTTTCTAGTATAAATTACCTTTATATACCACATAATATAATTAAGGTTATAAATAGAATAAATGAAAATTATGATGACATAATAATTATTCAAGGTGATTTACTTTCAATGCTTGATAAAAGTAAAAAATTGATTAGTGAAATATTACCTTCAAATTATCCTTGGAAGGCAGTTTATGAAGGTATAAAGAATGCGGTTTTATACAGAGATTATACTGTTTACAATAAAGAAACAGAGGTGGTTATTGACTATAAAAATATTTCTGTTATAAGTCCAGGTATACTTGTTAAAAATGGAAAAGGTTCCATTGAAAATTCTCATAGTTATATTAGAAGAAATATGTGGATATATGAAAAATTGATTACGCTAGATAAAGAAAATAGGTTCAATAAATCTACACGAGGTTTCACTAGAATGAAAAAAAGTTTTGAAAATCATGGCAAAGTAAAATTTTTGAATGTAATTAAAGAAAATAAGTTTAAAGTGATATTTCCTGGTATAAAAAACTATAATTAGAATATCAGGAATAATCAATGAAAACGTTTATTGAAAAAAAATTCAGAATATTATATAATAATTATAATAGAAAAAAATATGTAAGGGGTGGTTAACATGGTATATGTATTTCACGGCAAAAAGGGAATTGGGAAGACAAAAAATATGATAAAACTTGCAAATGAAAAAATACTAGATTCCAAGGGAAATATTGTGTATATTGATGATGATAATAAACCGATTTTTGACTTAGATACAAGAATTAGATTTGTTGCTACCAGAGACTTTAATTTGAAAAACTATAAAAATTTTTATGGATTTTTGTGCGGTATTCTTTCAGAAGATTATGACATTGAAACTGTGTTTATTGATGGGTTATTTAACATGGTAAATGGCAAAGAGGAAGATGCGGCACATTTGTTTTATGACATGGAAAAATTAGCCCATAATTATGGATTGGACTTGTATATAAATATAAATATTGAAGATAAAGAAATACCAGAGTATATTAGAAAATATAGTGCATAAATAAAAAAAAATATTGCATTGTTGTACTAAATAATGTAGAATTATACTAAAGAGTCAAAATATTTTAAATATTAACATTATTTAAAATATTAACAATAGAGACTGCTCATGAACACATTTTTCCTCAAAAGCTACCCCGAACAGGTAGCTCTTTTTTTATTTATGCTTTTTATTTTATGAATTTGACATAATCTTTGAAAACATATATAATTAAAGGCGAAGTTGGATATATATATAAGAATTGTGAAGTAGATGGAATTATTAGTTAGTTGATGAGCAGACCAACGTATTATATTTAATGTGGTGATTTGTTAGTTAACAAGTAAAAGATGAAACTTTCATTGAAAAATTTATTCTAGAACTGGGGCTTGTTTAGGATCAATTGGTCATAAACTATACTATTATTTTGTGGTATAATGTGAACTTTAATTTTTTAAAGTGAAACTTAAGCACTCTAACTCTATTGATGATAGAGTTAGAGTGCTTTTTTGTATATTTACATTAACAATATTTATAAAAAAAAGATAAAGGTGGTGTATTTGGTAATTAAAAGAAATAATAATAGCATTAAAAAATATGGGAGGTTTATTAATGATTAAAAAATTTATAAGTTTAGGTATGGTAGGAATTTTATTATTGGCATTGACAGCTTGTGGGAGTTCCACAAAGACTACATACGAAAAAATAATTGAAGATAAAGAGATGACTTTTGCAATGACGGGTGCGTATCCACCATTTAATTTTATTGATGAAAACGGTGATTTAACAGGTTTTGATATTGATATAGCAAATGCAATAGCAAAGGAAATTGGAGTAAAGTCAAAACCTATCACAACAACATGGGATGGTATTATTGCAGGATTAACTGGTAAAAAATTTGATATGATTATTGGAAGTATGTCAATTACTGAGGAAAGACAAAAACAAGTGAATTTCACAACTCCGTATTATTATGATGGAGCTCAATTTTTTGCAATTAAGGGGTCAGGACTTAATTCAATTGAAGATTTGCAAGATGGTAAAGTTGGGGTTGTTACTGGGACAACTTTCCATGATGCTTTAAATGAAATGGATAATATAAAAGAAATTCTTCAGTTTGAAAGTGATGTTGATAATATTATGGCAGCTGAACAAGGACGTTCAGATGGTTTAGTTACAGGGAAATTCGTTGGTTTGCAGGCACCTGAAAAATATGATGTGGATTTAGAACCCGTAGGCCAACTTTTATATGCAGAGGAAATAGGAATAGCTATTCGAAAAGATGATACTAAGTTATTAGAAGAGGTAAATGCAGCCTTAGCTAAAATCGTTGAAGATGGAACTTATGAAGAAATTAGCAATAAATGGTTTGGAGTTAATATTTTAGAAAAATAAATATCCTATGAAAATTTAAAATTAAATTTCATAGTGGGTTTTCTTTAGTAATGTTACCCTTTTTAGTTGAATAATAAATTAATTAATAATGGAGGAAAGATATTAATGGAAATACTCGTATCAATATTTAATAGTATAATGGACTTTTTTTCTACAGCAATTTTATTTGCTCCTAAATTTATTCCTGGTGTAATTGCAACATTGGGTTTATCCTTTTTTTCTATCCTACTAGGTATGATTTTTGGTTTAGTTACAGTATTGCTAAAATTATCACGGAAAAAAGTTTTGATGAGAATAACAGATATTTATATAACAATAGTGAGAGGTACGCCTTTATTATTACAATTAATTTTTATTTTCTATGCATTGCCTACTATAGGGATAGAGTTAGGTAGATTCACTTCTGCTATTATCGGATTAGCTTTTCATAATGGTGCATACATTAGTGAAATATTTAGGGGTTCGATTGAATCTATTCACTATGGACAAATGGAGGCAGCTCGATCTCTAGGTATGACTAAATTGCAGGCAATGAAGAGAGTTATTTTACCACAAGCATTCAAACGCTCTGTTCCAGCATTAGGGAATCAATTTATAATTGCAGTTAAAGATTCTTCTTTGGCAAGTGTTATAACAATAACAGAAATAATCCTGCTTGCAAGACAATTTTCAGCGGCTACCTTTAAAACCTTTCCAATATTATTTGTTGCTGCCTGCTACTATTTAATAATTACTATGGCATTAACAAAGATATTAAGTACCATTGAATTGAAATTAAAAGTAAATGAAAGGGGATAATATGATTAAAATAAAGAATTTGCATAAATATTATGGAAAACTTGAAGTGCTTAAAGGCATTGATATGGAAATTAATGAAAGTGAAGTTGTTTGCATAATAGGGTCTAGTGGTTCAGGTAAAAGCACTCTTCTTAGATGTATTAATTTTTTAGAAAAGAAAGATAGTGGAGAATTATGGATTGATGGTGAGATGGTAAGATTAAAAGAATCTGATATTAACAATATTAGACAAAAGGTTGGGATGGTTTTTCAAAGCTTTAATCTATTTCCTAATATGACTGCTATACAAAATGTTATGGAAGGACCTGTGACAGTTAAGAAAATAGATAAAGAAATAGCTAAGAAAGATGCGTATAGATTACTTGAAAAGGTAGGGCTAGAAGATAAAGCTGATGAATATCCAGCTATGTTATCGGGTGGTCAACAACAAAGGGTTGCTATTGCTAGAACACTTGCTATGGAACCGAAAGTTGTATTATTTGATGAACCTACATCAGCATTAGATCCTGAATTAGTAGGGGAAGTATTAAAAGTTATGAAGACACTGGCAAATGAAGGAATGACTATGATTATTGTTACTCATGAAATGGCATTTGCAAAAGAAGTTGCTGATAGAATTATATTTTTAAATGAAGGTGTTATTGCTGAAGAAGGACATCCTGAAAAAATATTCCAGCAACCTGAACATGTAAGATTGCAAGGATTTTTAGAACAAATTTTAGTGTAATAAATTATAAATAGAATAAAGACTACTATTGAATTAGATATGCACTATAAGATAAATCAGAATTAGATATGTTCTATAAGATAAATCCTTGACAATAATGTAAAATCGAATATATAATGTTATAAGATGATTTTATTAAAAAAAAATTTATGGTTATAATATGAAAAGCAATGAAGGAAAGAGTAACTGTATTGAGTATAAAGAGAGCTAGTGGCTGCTGGAAACTAGTTATGATATACAGTGAAGTACATTCTTGAGCTTTAATCTGAAAATTGAGTAAGCAATAATAAATGGTATAAATTTATTGTTTCAATTATTAGGAGGATACGTTGCCTGCGTTAAGGGTTTAAGTGGATATGAGTTTGGTTTTCTAACTAAATTGTATCAAACTGGGTGGTACCGCGGAATATTTCGTCCCTAACATTATTGTTAGAGGGCGTTTTTTTATTGTTTTATAATTTTAATGAACAATTTACAGAGTACAATTAGTTAAACATTGAGGTATTGCTAGTATTATAAGAAATTAAACAATGATTTATTTTTTTATTAAGTTGAGTATTTTTAGAAATAAAGATTTTCTGACCAAAGGGAAGAAAATCATCAGCAATTGTGCATTGCGCATTGTGCATTGTGCATTAAAAAATGGAGGTGCTTTATGAGTAACGTATACGATACTCTTATGGAGAGAGGTTATATTAAACAAACAACGCATGAAAAAGAAATCAAAGAATTACTAGATAAGGAAAAAATAACTTTTTACATTGGATTTGATCCAACGGCAGATAGTTTACACGTAGGACATTTTATTGCAATTATGTTTATGGCCCATATGCAAAGGGCAGGACATAGACCAATAGCCCTTGTTGGCGGTGGTACAGTAATGGTTGGTGATCCAAGTGGGAAAACTGATATGAGAAAAATGATGACAAAGGAAACAATAGCAGAAAATGCTAATAAAATCAAAGGACAGCTAGAAAAACTTATCGATTTTAGTGACGGAAAAGCTATTATGGATAATAATGCAAATTGGCTTTTGAATTTAAATTACGTCGACTTTTTAAGAGATATAGGAGCACATTTCTCTGTAAATAAAATGCTTACTGCTGAATGTTTTAAACAAAGATTAGAAAAAGGTCTTTCTTTTTTAGAATTTAACTATATGTTAATGCAATCATATGATTTCTTAGTTTTAAATGAAAAATATGACTGTATAATGCAACTTGGCGGAGACGATCAATGGTCAAATATGATTAATGGTATGGATTTAATAAGAAGAAAAGTCCAAAAGCCAGCTTACGCTATGACTTGCACACTTCTTACTAATAGTGAAGGAAAGAAAATGGGTAAAACAGAGAAAGGTGCTCTGTGGCTAGATCCTAAAAAAACATCACCATTTGATTTTTACCAATACTGGAGAAATGTTGCTGATTCTGATGTAGATAAATGTTTAAGACTATTAACTTTTATCCCTATGGATGAAGTAAGGAGATTGTCTTCATTAGAAGGCTCAGAAATAAATGAAGCAAAAAAAGTATTAGCATATGAAGTTACAAAACTTATTCATGGAGAAGAAGAAGCTAATAAAGCAGCAGCAGCAGCAGAGGCATTATTTGGTGGGGGAGTAGATTTAACCAATGTACCAACAGTAGAAATAACAAAAGAAGCAATAGGAGATACTATACTAAATGTATTAGCGCAAAATAAAGTATTTCCATCAAAAAAAGAAGGAAGAAGACTAATTGAACAAGGTGGTCTTACTTTAAATGATGATAAAGTAGAAGATTTGAATACTTTATTGAAGGAAGAAGATTTTAAAGATGGCTATGCATTGGTTAGAAAAGGAAAGAAAAAATACTTTAAATTAATAATTGCTTAAATTACAATAAAAAGGTATTTCCTATATGGAAAGCCTTTTTATTTGTTTAGTTATGTTTTATAATATTCATTATGTGTAAACTATTGTATAATATATAAGCTTTGTTTAGGTTATAATGTGGAATTTGCAATTAGCAATTTGCAATTAGCAATTTGCAATTAGCAATTTGAAAAAAGGGGGACTTGATTTTATGAATAATACATTGACTGAAGAAAATATGAATAAATTAAAAGAAGAATTAGATTATAGATTAACAGTAAAAAGAGCAGAAATAGCAAGGGAAAAATTAGAAGCAGCTGCACATGGCGATAGGTCTGAAAATGCAGAATATAAAGAAGCTTGTGCGAATTATAGGAAAAATGATAATAGAATACAATATTTGTATACTATGATTTCAACAGCTACTGTTATAGACGATAAAAATATAGATAAATCGCTATTAGGAGTTAATAGTAAGGCTAGAATTAAATTTATAGAGTATGAAGATGAAGACATAGTAACATTAGTGACAGTTATGGATGCAGACCCAGAAAATATGAAAGTAAGTATAGAATCAGATTTTGGAAAAGCATTAACAGGCAAAAAAGTTGGAGACATAGTTGAAGTCTGTGCTCCAAGCGAAAAATATACTGTAGAGGTATTAGAAATACTATAAGAATTAATAATATTATAATTAATAGCCTATGAAATTTTTTTGCATTTTTTGGGTATTGAATATAAGATGCTAATGTAGTATAATATTTAGCTGATGGGTTAAAATCAATTATTTTCCAAATGAGATACTTGTGCAAATTAAGGATGTGAAAAAATGGCACTATATGCTATATCAGATTTACATTTAGCTCTAAAATCTAATAAGCCTATGGATATTTTTGGAATTCAATGGGAAAATCATCATATTAAAATACAAGAAAATTGGCTAAAAAAGATAAGAGAAGAAGATACAGTTTTAATAGCAGGAGATATTTCTTGGTCTATGTCAATGAAAGAAGGCATGGAAGACTTAGAATGGATTCACAATTTGCCGGGTAAAAAAATAATATGTAAGGGTAATCATGATTATTGGTGGGGAAGCATTTCGAAGCTAAATGATTTATACGAAGATATTAGTTTTATTCAAAATAACTTTTTTGTATATGAAGATTATGCGATTTGCGGTTCAAGAGGATGGACGCTATCTAAAAATAATAAAAGTAAGCAAGATGAGAAAATAATAAAAAGAGAAATCATTAGATTTAAACTTTCTATAGAGGAAGCTAAAAAAGCTGGATATGATAAAGTGATTATAATGATGCATTATCCACCTGTAAATGAAACATTTGAAGCATCACAATTTACTGAAATATTTAAGGAATATAATGTAGAAAAAGTCATTTATGGACATCTTCATGGAATAGCTTTAAAAAATATATTTGAAGGTATGCACGATAACATTGAATATATTATGACATCTTGTGATTATATAAATTTTGATCCTATTAAACTAATGTAATAGTAAGGGGGAATCTATATGGCATCAAGACAGTGGAAAGAATTTTTAATTCCATATGCTCAGGCAGTTGAAGAATTGAAGGTAAAATTTAAAAGTGTAAGAAGAGAATACAGAAAGAGAAATGAAATTTCACCTATAGAATTTGTGACTGGAAGAGTAAAGGAATTATCTAGTATGCTTGAAAAAGCAAATAAACTTGATATACCTTTGGATAAATTAGAAGATGAAATGGAAGATATAGCTGGGATACGGATAATGTGCCAGTTTGTTGATGATATTTATAGAGTTGTTGAAATAGTAAAAGATAGAAAAGATATGACTGTAGTTTATGAAAAGGACTATATAAATAATGTAAAAGAAAGTGGATATCGAAGTTATCATATGATTATTAAATATCCTGTATACACTGCTTTTGGGGAGAAAGATATTTTAGCAGAATTGCAGATTAGAACACTCGCTATGAATTTTTGGGCAACAATAGAACATTCACTTAATTATAAGTACAAGCATAAAATACCAGAAGGAATAAAAGAAAAATTAAAAACTTCTGGAGATGCAGCTTTTACATTGGATGAAATAATGAGTGAAATAAAAGATGAAATTATGGATGCACAAAAATTATTTGAAGTAAAGTCTAGTTTAGTTACTGATATTACTAATAATATATTAACATTAATTTCTTTAGGCAAAATGGTAGAGGCAACAAAATATCAAAAACAATTAAATGAATTAGTTTCAGGTGGGGATATTTTTGAATTATCAAAACTAAAAGACAAAATATCTGTGACATTGAAAACATTGAAATGATAAATGAATTATAGTGAAAATGCAAAGACAAATGCATAATCCAAAGACAAATGCACAATGTACAATGCACAATTAAGGTGGAAATTTTTTAGCGGAGCTAAAAAATTTCTTTATTTTAATAATAATAAGGCTCAATAATCGTGGATTATTGAGCCTTATTTAAGTATTAAATTTCAGATTTTCTGACTAATGGGAAGCAAATCATCCGCACTATATTTCAAAACTATTTTGCAACTATATTAACAAGTCTTCCTTTAATAACTATAACTTTTTTAATTTCTTTGCCTTCAAGGAATTCTATGATTTTAAGAGAAGCTAAAGCTGCTTCTTTTATTTCATCTTGGGACATACCTGTTGCAATCATTATTTTGTCTTTAATCTTTCCGTTGATTTGGATTGCTATTTCAACTTCGTCTTTAATCAAAGCTTTTTGGTCAAATTCAGGCCATTTTTGATTAAACACAGAGAAATCGCCTCCGAAAGCTTCCCATTGTTCTTCACCAAAATGAGGAGCAAATGGAGCTATAATCTTAATTAGATCTAGAATAGCTTCTTTTAAGAATAGTTTATTTTTTTCTTCAGTATTTAAATACTTAGAAAAGGCATTTACAAATTCCATCAATCTAGCTATTGAAGTATTAAATTGGAATTTATCAGTATCAGTTGTAATATGTTGTATTGCATAGTGTCTTGCAAAGTTTAATTCTTTTTCTTCTTTTCCCATTTCAGTTTTAGCGTTTGTAGTAGAATCATTTTGGAGTTCTTCTCTAACAGCAGTTACCACTCTTTCGATTCTATCAACAAATTTGGACATAGATTTGATACCGTCATCACTCCATGCGCCACCTTCTGTATATGCAAATCCAAACATTAAATACATTCTAAATACATCAGCACCATATTCAGTAATATATTCATCAGGAGAAATTGTATTTCCTTTTGATTTACTCATTTTTTGACCATCTGGTCCAAGTATTAAACCTTGATGCACAAGAGATTGAAATGGCTCATCAAAATCTAAAAACTTCATATCTCTTAGCGCTTTTGTAATAAATCTTGCATAGAGTAGGTGCATACAAGCATGCTCTGGGCCGCCAACGTATTTATCTACAGGAAGCATTCTGTTAACTATATCTCTGTCAAAAGCGATATCTTCATTTTTATTATCTGCATATCTCATTTGATACCAAGAAGAGCAAACAAAAGTATCTAATGTGTCAACTTCTCTTTTGGCAGGTCCACCACACTGAGGACATGTTGTATTTACAAAATCTTCAGATTTAGCTAGTGGAGATTTGCCGTCAGGAGTAAAAGCTACATCATAAGGTAATTCTACTGGTAATTGTTCTTCTGGTACAAGTACAGTACCACATTTATCACAATATACTATAGGAATTGGAGCACCCCAATATCTTTGGCGTGATACAAGCCAATCTCTTAATCTATAATTAATTTTAGAAGTACCAAGACCCTTAGCTTCTAAATTTTCTATTATAGCTTTCTTGGCTTCTTCTGTAGTTAAACCATTAAATTCACCACTATTAACTAATATACCGTAATTTGTATAAGGAAGGGAATCATCTTCACCTTCTTTTCCTTTAATAACTCTTTCTATTGGAAGATTAAATTTAGTAGCAAATTCATAGTCTCTCTCATCGTGAGACGGAACGGCCATAACACAACCAGTACCATAAGTCGCAAGTACGTAGTCAGCTATCCATATAGGAACTTCTCTTCCGTTAATAGGGTTTACTGCGTATCCACCAGAGAATACACCAGTTTTTTCTCTAGTTATAGATTGTCTTTCTATATCAGATTGTTTTTGTGCTTGTATTTTATAATCTTCAACTTGAGATTTGAATTCTTCAGTTACTATTTTATCTACCATAGGGCTTTCAGGTGCAATTACAACGTAAGTAACTCCATTAAGAGTATCTGGCCTAGTTGTAAATACATCGAAGGTGAGGTCTTTTCCAACTACTTTAAAAGTAGCTTCAGATCCTATTGATTTTCCAATCCAGTGTCTTTGCATTGACTTAGTTTTTTCCGGCCAATCTAAAGTATCTAGGCCTTGTAATAATTCTTCAGCATAATCAGTTATTTTAAAAGACCATTGAGTTAAATTCTTTTTAGTAACTTCAGTTCCACATCTTTCACATTCGCCTTCTTTAACTTGTTCATTGGCAAGAACAGTATTGCAACTAGGACACCAGTTTACAGGTGAATTTTTTCTGTATGCTAATCCATTTTTGTAAAGTTGAGCAAAAATCCACTGAGTCCATTTATAATAATCAGGCATACAAGTAACTACTTCATGGTCCCAATTAAACATAGCTCCCATAGCTTTTAACTGTTCTTCCATATTTTTTATGTTTTGAATAGTTGAATCAGAAGGGTGAACACCAGTTTTAATTGCATAATTTTCAGCAGGTAAACCAAAAGCATCAAAGCCCATTGGTTGGAACACATTATAGCCTTGCATCTTCTTGAATCTTGCCCAAGAATCAGTAGGACCATAATTAAACCAATGACCTGCATGAAGTTTAGCCCCAGATGGATATGAGAACATTTCTAAACAATAAAGTTTCTCCCCAGGTGCTTCTTCATCAAACTTATGAAAATTAGTTTCTTCCCATTTTTTTTGCCATTTCTTATCAATAGCAGTTCCGTATTTAGACATTTTAAAACCTCCGCTTTTTTTTAAAAGATAGAGTGGAGTTTGCAAAGTGCAGAGTGCAGTTAAAAGATTTTCTGACCAAAGAGAAGAAAACAATCCATAACTTAACTCTTCACATTTCACACTTCACACTCAAAAATATAGTCGATAATTAAAAAACTTTACAATACAAAAAAGTCTTCATCTCAATTAAGAGACGAAAACATTAGCTCCGCGGTACCACTCTTGTTAGGTATATAGATAAACTACTACAGCATAAATTTATACAACTCCATAATTTATTAAATTATCGAGATTTGTACATATATAAATTAAGTTTTTGTGCAGTTTATCTGAAAAACCTCACTTAAAAAAATATGACTCCTGAGCAAGTTCACTATTGACCACTACTACCTCTCAGCAAATGGCAGTTCTCTTTAAGTGGTTAAGAAGTTACTACTCTCAATCCTTGTCTACAATATTTGAATTTTAACTAAAACATATAATAAATATTTAAGTGTTTATTACATAGTTTATAGCTTATCTTCATAATTATAGAGTAATGATTATATACTGTCAAGAGCAATGAATAGTACCAATGCACAATACACAGTACCAATGCACAATGCACAATGCACATTACCAATGCACAATGCACAATGCACAATGTACAATGCACAATTTAGGATGATTTTGCTACGCAAAATCTTTATTTAATTGTTTAATTAAATAATTAAAGATTCTGGAACTTAGGTGAAGAATTAACATTATCATAAACTATGAATTATACTATTTATTTTTTAGGTAAGCAGTTTTTTCTTTATAGTAATAAAATCTTGAATGAATAAAATAATGAAAATTAGTCCAATAATAAATGCACAATTATAATTAAGGATGGATTTTGCTACGCAAAATCGACTAGTTAGTTAAAGATTTTCTGACCAAAGGGAAGAAAATCATCCGTAATTGTGCATTGTGAATTGTGCATTGTGCATTAATCTTTTAAAGTGCATTGTGCATTAATCTTTTAAAGTGCATTGTGCATTAATCTTTTAAAGTGCATTATGCATTAATCTTTTAAAATTATCAATTAGAAGGAGAAATCTTACATGAATATTTATTCATTATTTATAATATCAATAGCATTATCATTAGATGCATTTGGGGTTGCCTTATGTATTGGATTAAATAAACTTGTTCCATTAAAAAATAAAATTATATTTGGAGTATCATTTGGGTTTTTTCAATTTTTATGTGCGTATTTAGGTGCTTATGCTGGATTAATATTCAATAGATATGTAGTGTCTGTACCGAAAATTGCTGGAGGTATTATTATTGCAATTGTAGGAATTATTATGATAAAAGAAGGTATGGAAAATGATGAATGCAAAATATTTTTAGATAAAAAAATGTATGTGATTTTAGGAATATCGGTAAGCATAGATGCTGCAGTAATAGGATTTACATTGCTAAACAATATTTATAGTAATGTTAGAATTTTGGGAGAAACTGCTTTCATTGGATTAATAACTATAATTGTGTCTTTAATTGCGTTTTTAATGTCAAAAAGCCTAAGGAAAATAGAAGTGGTTTCTAAATACGCTGATTATTTAGGTGGAGTTATTCTTATTTTATTTGGAATAAAGATGATTTTCTTTTAAACATAATTTGCAATGAGCAATGACAATTTGCAATTTGCAATGAGCAATTTGCAATGACAATTTGCAATTTGCAATGAGCAATTTGCAATTAAATATGATTTTGCTTCGCAAAATCTACTGGTTAATTGGAAGATTTCCCGAGAATGGGAATAAAACTTTTTATTAAAGCAGTACTTTGAAAATGAACATTATTTTAGAACAGAAATAAAATTTGTAATAGTTTATAGAATAATATGAATAAATAAGAAAAAGTTGGTAATAATCCAAATGAATATATAATTTGGAGGTTAATTATGAATAAGGTGATTTTAGTTGGAAGAATTACAAAGGATTTAGAACTTAAGGAAATTGGAGAGGATAAAATTCCTTTTGTGAATTTTCATTTAGCAGTTACTAGTGGCTATAAAAAAAGTACTGGAGAAAAGATAGTAGATTTTATTCCTGTATGTGCATGGAGTAGAAATGCAGAAAACTTATATAAATATACAGGGAAGGGAACTTTACTAAGTGTAGTAGGTAATTTAAAGATAAGAACCTATAAAACTGATGAAGGCTCTAATAAATATGTAGCAGAAGTACGTGCAGAAAGAATTCAATTCCTTGAAAGAAAAAAACAAGAAGAAAAAGGTCAAGATGAAATAATTTAAAGATGTGCTAAGAGCACGTCTTTTTTCTTGAGATAATAATGAAGAAAGTTATTGACAATTGTGTATTTGAATTGTCTTTTGAACTTATATTTTGAACTTATATTTTGAACTTATATTTTGAACTTGATTGTGCATTGTGCACTGTGCATTGTGCATTGAATTAAATGTGCATTGAATTAAATGTGCATTGTGCATTTGAATTGTCTTTTGAACTTATCTTTTGAACTTGATTGTGCATTGTGCATTGTGCATTTGAATTATCTTTTGAACTTAATTGTGCATTGTGCATTGTGCATTGAATTAAATGTGCATTGAATTAAATGTGCATTGAATTAAATGTGCATTGAATTAAATGTGCATTGAAATAATATAATAATTGACACAGACAAATATTGTGCATAAAATATAGGTATAATAGGTAAAATAATCTATGGAGTGAATTGTATAGTAAATTATTCAATTTGCAAATTTAAAACATTTAGGAGGAATTATGGAATTTTCATCAATTGTTTTAATGGAAGTTGATAATGAGGATAGATTTGTGAGAGAACTTGGAAGCTATAAAGTCGATGAAGGCTCAGAATTTGTTAGAAAATTTAATTACAGAGACAATGAAGTATCTTTGTATTTTGACACTGGTAAAGATGTAGAGGACTGGGAATTTACTGCCATATATGATGTTTTTGATTTAGAAAAATTTAATGAAGCAGAGTTAGAAATTGAAGAAAAAGATGATGAATATAATCCAACCTGGGTAATAAAATTTGATTATATTAATAGTATTGCAATGATGGAAGAAAAATTAAGAGTGGTTCTACAGTTAATAGAAGAAGAAATAAAAAGTTCTTTTGAGGAAATTTCTAAAAGTAAAGAAGAGTATATAGAAATCATTTGAAAAACCAGAATTAAATGCTGACTATTTTTGAAAGAAGGAATATTATGGTATCAGAAATTAAGAAAAGAGAAGAAATTAGTATAGAGGATAAATGGGATATAGAGGCAATATATTCATCTATAGAAGAATGGGAAAAGGATTTTACTTCAATTAAGGGAAGAGCAGTGGAAATTAAAGAATACATTGGTAAGCTTAATGAAGGGAAACAATTGTTGGATTTTTTGAAATTAGATGAAGATATAAGTAGAGCTTTAGATAGATTAGTGGTATATGCTTTCCTTAAATCAGATGAAGATACTACAAATACAACGTATCAAAGTATAAAAAATAAAATTCAAACTTATTCAGCAGAGCTAGCATCTATGAGTGCTTTTTTTGTTCCAGAGATTCTGTCTGTTGATGAAGGAATATTAAAAAAAGAAATAGAAAGCACACCAGGATTAGAGTTATATAGAAATTTAATAGATCAGATATTAAGAAGAAAACCGCATACATTGTCTAAAGAAATGGAAGAACTTTTGGCTTCAGCATCAGATTGTTTAAGTGCACCAGGAAGTATATTTAGTATGCTTTCAAATGCAGATATGAAATTTCCAAATATAAAAAATGAAGAAGGCATGGAGATTGAACTAACCGAGGGCAATTATGGAATATATATAAAATCAAAAGACAGAAATGTAAGAAAGAAAGCTTTTGAAGCAATTTTCTCTACTTATAATCAATATAGAAATACTTTGGCTACTTCTTTAACATCATCTATAAAGAGTTATGCTTTTGGAACTAAATGGAGAAAATACAATTCTTCAATGGAAGCTTCACTAAAACCAAATAATATTCCCGTGGAGGTTTATGAAAAAGCTGTTGAAACTATAAATAAGAATATTGAGAGTCTTCATAGATATGTTAGAGTAAAGAAAAAATTACTTAATCTAGATGAAATTCATATGTATGATCTTTATGTTCCAGTAATAGATAGCCCTAAAGACCATATTGAATTTAATCAGGGGGTAAGTATGGTAAAAGAGGCATTGAAACCTCTTGGAGAAGAGTATCTTAGTATATTTAGTGAAGGCATAGAAAATAGGTGGATAGACAAATATGAAAACAAGAATAAAAGAAATGGTGCTTATTCTTGGGGATGTTATGATACTATGCCATATGTTTTGCTAAATTATAATTATGAGTTAAATGATGTATCTACCCTTGCACATGAAATGGGACACTCTCTTCATTCATATTATTCAAGAAAAGAACAACCATATGTTTACGCTGATTATACATTGTTTTGTGCAGAAGTAGCTTCAACAGTAAATGAATGTCTACTTATTGATTATCTAATAAAAAATGAAAAAGATAAAAATAAAAAATTATATCTCATTAATCAGCAATTAGAACAAATAAGAACAACTGTATTTAGACAAATGATGTTTGCTGAGTTTGAGAAAATTACTCACGAGAAAATTGATAATAGTGATCCATTAACAGCAGATGATTTATGCAGTATTTATAGAGAGTTAAATACTAAATATTTTGGGCCGGATATGATAATAGATAGTGAAATAGATATTGAATGGGCAAGGATACCCCATTTTTATAGGGATTTTTATGTTTATCAATATGCAACAGGATATTCAGCTGCAAATTCCTTTGTCAATGCCATTATGGCTGAAGGCAACGAGGCAAGAGAAAAATATATTGGTTTCTTGAAAAGCGGAGGCTCTGATTATCCAATAAATATACTAAAAAAAGCAGGCGTAGATATGACTACTCCTAAACCTATAGAGGATACTATTAAGAGATTTAATGAACTACTAGATATGCTAGAGGAAAATATTTGAAGAGCAATGCACAATTATCAATGCACAATGCACAATTAATGATGAAATTTTTTAGCAGAGCTAAAAAATTTCTTTGTTGTATTAAATATGATTTTGCTACGCAAAATCTTTGAATTAATTAAAAATTTTAAAGATTTTCTGACCAAAGGGAAGAAAATCATCCATAATTGTGCATTGTGCATTGTGCATTGTTTTTAATTTTCTTTTGAACTTAATTGTGCATTGTGCATTGATTCTTGTATCTTGTGCATTTGTTTTGAACTTATCTTTTGAATTTATCTTTTGAACTTAATTGCACACTGCAAATTGCAAATTGCACATTGTTTTTAATTTTCTTTTGAACTTAATTGTGCATTGTGCATTGATTCTTGTATCTTGTGCATTTGTTTTGAACT
>NZ_JBTVVN010000032.1:0-43330 GCF_054819755.1 Clostridium sp. DL1XJH146 | reverse complement strand
ACATTTTTTCTTATTTCCTATGCTATAATGAGAAATATTTTTCTGCGTACTTTTTTCATAGATTACTTTACACTATCTACTTTTAATTAATTTTTATATCTTTATCATAAATACTCAAAAATCCATTTATCATACTAGCAAATTCGTACGGTTTTTCATACATTGCTGCGTGCCCAGCATCCTTAATGATCATCATTTTCGAATTTTCTATTCTTTCGTATATTTTGAATTGGCAAGACAATGGGATTAAAATATCTTTATCAGCACCTATTACTAGTGTCGGTACTTTAATTTTATTAATCTTTTCTTCAATATTTAAACCAGAAGCACTTCTTATAGCTCGTCTAAAACCTTCGTACCATTCTGGAGTAAATACTTTGCAAAATACTTCTTCCCTTTCTTTTAGCCAATCATTATTTTCTTCATAAAATTTTGTAGAATAAATATAAGGCATTGTAGCCTTAAAAAACACTTTACCATCATGTGTACCAGCTGCATAATCCCAAAGTTCTTCTATTCCTTTTAACCATTTACTTGTATAAGCTGTTGTATTCGATAATATTAAACTACTTAAATATTCTTGATATTTAAGTGCAAATTGCATAGCAACTTCTCCACCATAAGAAATCCCAAATAAATTTACTTTCTTTATTCCCAAATTATCGAGAAGTTCTTTTATTATATCAACATGTATTTCTTGAGTATACTCTTCTTTCCCCTTGCCTGATAATCCTTGGTCTATTAGGTCTATTAATATTAATTTTTTTTCTTTAAGTATATCTAGAAAAGGTTTCCAACTAGCTGAACTCATCATAATACCATTAAGCATTACAAGAGGCTCACCTTCCCCGTATATCTCATAGTTTATTTCATAACCTTTAATATCCATTTTCATTATAACACCTTCTAATTTAAGAGGCGATAACCCTCTATTTTACCGCCTCTATTATATTATTAACAATGAGCTTAAAATTTAATTGTGTATGGTCTACTACTTAAACATAGTTTGATCTTTTCTTTACTCGTTTTCTAATTGTATAAAATCTGAAATTGCCTCATAAGTAAAGTTAGTTTCATCTACATATTTTGCTTTCATAAAGTACATTTGTTCAACACCATTTCTTCTTTCTTCTGTATAAGTGATTCCTTTAGCTATTCCACCACTCCAATTATCAAAGCTTTCCATACCTTTTGTATAATTTTCCCAAGTTAATGTTCCTTCAGTTTTTCTTAATCCTTCAACAAAAACCTCTCCTGCTACCCAACCTGCAACTGCAAATGCATTTGGTGTTTCATCTGGAAAATATTTAGTGAAAGTATCAATGAATAATTTTGCTTGTTCATTACTAGCATCAGTAATATCAGGTACCCAAGCCGCTACAATAGCACCATCCCAAGCATCTTGTGCTAAAGTAAATAAAGTAACATCAGCTACTATATAAGAAGCTACTATTTGAGTTTCAAAACCCTGTTTTTTAGCTTCTGTCACTATACCCGCTGTTGGTTTTGCATTTCCATAAACAATTGTTACATCCGGTTTTGATTCTGCAAGTTTCTGTACATGTGTAGAAAAATCAATTTCAGTTGGATTATATGGAACTTCTTCTACTAATGCATCAGATTTTCCTAATGATTCTAATTTTGCTTTTATTCCAGCTATACCTTCTTTACCGATATCATTATTCTCATAAATAACAGCTATAGTTTTAGCTCCCAAATCATCGAGAATATATTGTGTCATTAATTTACCTTCCATTGTATAGTTTGGTTGTACTGGGAAATAATTTCCTTTTTGCTCAGAAAAACTACTAGCTCCACTTCCTTGATAGACTGCTGGTATTCCAACTTCTTTAAAATAATCAACAGTGGCTAAACATCCAGGAGTACCAAGTTGACCAACAATTGCAAATACTTCATCTGATTCAACTAATTCTTCAGCCTTTTGAAGAGCAACATCTGGCTTAAAACTATCATCTTTTGATATTAATTCAATTTTTCTACCATCAATTCCACCCTCATCATTAACCATATCAAAATAAGCTTCCATTCCATGTACAACAGGAACTCCAACAATTGCTACTGGTCCAGATACAGGTCCAATTGTTCCTATTTTAATTGTATCGTCTGTTACCCCTTGTGCTGCTTCTTGAGTTTCCTTAGCACCACATCCTGTAAGTAAAGAAATTGCTAAAATTCCAGTCAATAAAATTGATAAAAACTTTTTCATTAATTTTTCCCCCTCATTTTTTATTTATTTTAGATCCATTAGGATTTAAAAGCCATTTATTTTTTAAAATATATATTTTAACTATTTAATTACCTAAATATGATTTTTTGATATCCTCATTTTCTCTTATTTCTTCTGATTTTCCTTCCAATCTTATTTTTCCTGTTTCAAGAACATAAGAATAATCAGATATTTTTAATGCTTGAAATGCATTTTGCTCCACTAAAAGTATGGTAACTCCCTCACTCTTTATCTTTTTAATGATGTTAAATATTTCACCTACTATAATAGGTGCTAGTCCAAGTGAAGGCTCATCCAAAATTAATAGCTTAGGATTTGCCATTATACCTCTTCCAAGAGCTAGCATTTGCTGCTCCCCTCCACTCAAAGTACCTGCCATTTGTTTTTTTCTTTCTAAAAGTCTTGGGAAATACTGATATACTTTTTGGAAGTTCTCTTTTATTATTTTTTTATCCCTTACTATATAAGCCCCTACTTTCAAGTTTTCCTCTACTGTTAACTCTGGAAATATCTTTCTTCCTTCTGGGCAGTGAATAAGTCCTCTAGAGACAATTTTATCTGAAGATAAATTTGAAATATCCTCTCCATTAAAGATTATTTGACCTGCTGAAGGTTTAATTATTCCCGATATAGCCTTCAATGTAGAGGTTTTACCTGCTCCATTGGCCCCCAAAATGCTTATTATTTTTCCTTCTCCTACTTTAATATCAATACCTTTTACTGCCTTAATGTATCCATAATTAACTTGTAAGTTTTTTATTTCAAGCATTACTGCACCTCCTCCCCAAGATATGCTTTTATTACAACTGGATTATTTTGAACTTCTTTTGGTGTTCCTTCAGCTATTTTTTCACCAAAATTAATTGCTGTTATCCTGTCACATATTTTCATAACTAAAGCCATATCATGTTCTACTAGAAGTACCGTTACATTTTGTTCATCTCTTATTTTAAGAATCCTATCTCCTAGTTCTTTTGTTTCTATGTCATTCATCCCAGCTGCAGGTTCGTCTAATATTAGTAGTTTTGGATTTGATATTAGAGCTCTTCCTAACTCTACTAATTTTTGAACCCCATAGGGTAGATTTACCACATAGAAATCTTTGTACTCCTCAATCCCTAAAAACTCTAATATATTGACTATTTTTTCTTCAATCTCTTCTTCTTGCTTTTTTACCCTAGGAAGCTTTAGAATTGCAGCAAGAGTGCCATATTTTATACCGTGATGATAACCTACCATAAGATTATCTTTAACAGTCATATTCTTAAACAACTCTACATTTTGAAAAGTTCTAGTTATTCCTTCATTAATTACTTGATGTACTTTTAAGTTAGATATATTCTTATCATCAAACATTACTTTGCCGCTATCAGGCTTATAAAATTGACTTATAAGATTGAATACTGTTGTTTTTCCAGCTCCATTAGGACCGATTAATCCATATATTTCGCCTTTATTTATTTCAAAGGAAAGCTTATCAACAGCTTTCAGTCCACCAAAACTTATTGATATATCTTCTACTCTCAATAGTGTATCTCCCATTTCTAAGCCTCCTTCTTTTCAATTTTAGAATTATTCTTTTTTCTTGTTTTAAATTTATATTTCAGCCTTCCATATAATTCAACTAGTCCATATGGTGAATACATAACTATAACAATCAAAAGAATACCTGTAATAATAGTTGCACTATTTGCTAAAGGAATCGCTTTTGTGTACTCCGGTAAAATTATCATTAATACAGCTCCAATTATAGATCCACTAATAGTTCCTAATCCACCTATTACTACCATAGCCAAAAGATTTAATGAAACAGCTGTACCAAATGATTGTGCATAAACTGCTTTGAATAAAAATGCCCATAAGCTTCCTGCTAGTCCTGCATAAGCCGCACTAACTGCAAAGGCAATTGTTTTATATTTTGCAATATTTATACCTAATGATTCTGCTGCAATCTCACTATCTCTTAATGCCATTAAAGCTCTACCTGTCTTGCTATTTATTATATTTCTAGCAATTATTATAGCTAAGACAATAAAAAACAATATAAAATAATACATACTTAATCTACTTCCAAACTCAAATCCAAAAATACTTGGTGACGCTACACCCGTAAGCCCTGAAAATCCACCTGTTAATCCTTCAAATTCCATAAATATATGTTCCATAGCAACCCCAAATCCCAGTGTCGCAATAGCCAAATAGTTTCCTTCTAATCTAAGCGCTGGTATTCCAAGAACAACACCAAGTAATCCTGTTATTATTACGGAAACAGCCATAGATACTAAGAAATTAGCATCAAATCTAATACTTAAATTAGCAGTTATATAAGCTCCTAATCCTATAAAAGCTGCATGACCAAGTGAAATTTGTCCCCCAAATCCAAGAAGCAGATTATAACCTATGGCAACAATTATATAAATTCCTGCCATATTAAACAGTGTCATTATACTTCTCTTTAAAGGTATACCAATTAGACTAAATATTAATGGAAATACTATAACTATTAAAAGCCCGATTAAGAATTTTTTGTTTTGTCTAATAAACTCACCAAATTTTATCTTCATTGTTACACCTTCTTTCTATGCTTTTTACCAAGTAAACCATTAGGTCTCATAATAAGCATTACTATTATTAGCCCAAATGAAAATACTGTTTTCCATGATATCGAAATATATTTTCCAAATAGGTTCTCTGCTATACCTAATACAAATCCACCTACAACTGGTCCAATAAATGAATTAAATCCACCTAAAACAGCTGCCGAAAATGATTTCAAATGGACATCTGCCATCATATTTATATCTAAAAATGTGGTTGGTGCAATAAGCATACCTGCAATAGCTGACAAGGAAGCACTTATAGCCCAAGTCATTGCTATTGTTTTCTCTACAGAAATTCCCATAAGTTTAGCAGCCTCTGAATTTTGAGATGCAGCTCTTAATGCTAACCCAGCCCTAGTAAATTTAAAAAAGTAAAATAAAGCTACCATTATCACAAGTGTTATTACAATAGTCATTAAACTATTTGGAGAAACCGAAACCCCCAAAATACTTATATTTTCCCCATCCATCATCTTAGGAAATTGTTTTGTTTCAAAACCAAACAAATTTCCTGCAACACCATTAAAAATCATAATTAATCCAAGAGTAGCTATCATTGAGCTCAATACTGCATTTTGAATTGGTCTCATAATGAATCTCTGTATCATAAATCCAATGGCAGCTGCAACTAATACCGTTAGCGCCATCACTACAATAAACGGAAGTCCCGTTGCTTGTAATATAGTAAAAGCTATAAAAGTATTAAACATAGCCATTTCACCTTGAGCAAAATTTACTATACCCGAAGTTTTAAATATTAATACTAGTCCAAGTGCTGCTAATGCATATAGACTTCCTGTTATTAAACCACTAATTATAACCTGGCTCATATATCTCCTCCTATTGTTACTTTTTGGTACAATGTTATTTTTTGAAACAACCTATATTTAACCATATTAGATTAATAATGCTTTTTCAGAAAAGAATATTTGTATACGTTAACAATAATTGCACGAATACTCTATCTTTTCATAATAAACTGCGAGGTATATTGAACATTATTTAATCTTCTTGTTATAATAATTAGCAATTGTTATGCCAATTTTAAAAACCAAGTATATTTAAGAGAATTATAATTCACAACAAATTACTTTTAACTACAAAAGGAACATCATATTGATGTTCCCTTTATATTATTCATTTATATTTTATTTTAAAAATTCTTTAATCTCCTTAGTTATCCTATCTAAACAATCTATAAAAGGAGAATGTCCTGAATCATTAAGAATTACTAACTTTCCTCTATCTCCTAATGCTTCTGCTATCCCTTGTCCCATTTGCATAGGTACTACTAAATCTCTGTCTCCTTGAAAAATAATTGTAGGCGCTTTTATTTTATCAATATCCCCTGAACCTTCAACTACTCCATTATGCATATTAGACATATTAAATCTAGTCAACGCATAATCCACATCTACTAAATTCCTTTGTGTTAGCATATCCTCTAAATACTCTTCATATTTCTCTGCAGAAGGTTTATCTTTTGTATAAATAACAGAATTCCATACTATTCTATAAGTCTCTTTATCTTTATTTTTAATAGCATTTAGCACTGGTAGCACTTGTATTGGATCATTTGCTATTTCTTCTTTAGTCCTTAAAAATTCACCTATTATAGATTGTCCTTTATCATCTTTCTTAAAAATAGGATATCCTGTTATGCCTACGGACTCTACTAATATTAATTTTTCTACATACTCGGGATAATAGGCAGCAAACTGCATAGCTACTCCACCACCCGTAGACCACCCAGCTAATATAAATCCTTTAATCCCTAATTTATCAACAAACATTTTAACATCTTCTGAAAAATCCTTTAAAGAATTAATTTCAGTATTATAAGTAGAAATCCCAAATCCCCTTAAATCAATAGCATATATTTTATACTCATACTTTAATTGTTCCATTAATAAATCCCAGTGTTTTGATGAAGTCATATTTCCATGAATAAGTAACAGTATCTTATCCCCACTACCGCATTCCCTATATCCAAGGGTTTCTCCACTAGCTATTTCAATCTTATTTAACTCTATCATGTTCATTAGCAAAACCTCCTTAATATAAATAATACTAGCAAAATTTATGCCATATTGAATTTTTTTACTGTTTTATATTTAAATTAATTATAAAGTATTTTATTTTAATAATAATTTATAAAATAGCTAATATATTTTTGTAGTTAAAAAAGAACTAAAATCATTCCCAATCGCTAACAACCAGGCCTACTTTATAGTTCTTTTAATATCATAATTAGATTTTTATTTTTCTAATAAAATCATCTTTTTTATAGAATCACTATCTACAGGTCTACTAAAATAATATCCTTGTCCATAATCACAGCTTATACCCTTTAAAATACTTAATTGTTCTTTAGTTTCAATTCCTTCTGCCACTACTTTTATATCTAAGCTCTTAGCTACAGCGACTATAGCCTCAGATATTCGCCTGCTCTTTTGTACTTTTTCTATATCATCTATAAATTTTTTATCAATTTTCAATTTGGATATGGCTAGATTATTTAATTCTGCTAATGAAGAATATCCTGTTCCAAAATCATCTATTACAATATTTACTCCTAGTTTATTTAAAGAGTTTAATGTTTTTTTAATATCATCTATATTCTCCATGGAAATGCTCTCTACTATTTCTAATTCTAGATATTTTGCATCGAGCTTTGTTTCTTTTAATACTTCTTCAACTAAAGAAGGGAAGTTCTTTTGTTTTAACTGAACAACAGATACATTGACTGAAATCACTATAGGATTAGTTCCCTCCATTTGCCATTGTTTGTTTTGCATACAAGCCGTTCTCAAAACCCATAGCCCAATTTTATTTATAACACCGCTTTTTTCTGCTAAATATATAAATTTATCTGGAGGAATTATTCCCAACTCTGGATGTTTCCATCTTATCAAAGCCTCTGTTGCAATAATATCATGTGTTTGTATATTTATAATGGGTTGGTAGTTTAAATATAATTGTTTTTTTTCTAAACTATTCATAAGGTCATTTCCTAAAATAAATTTTTCATCAATATCTTTATTCATGTCACTATTAAAAAGTACAACTCTATTTTCATTATTTCCTTTATTTTCTTTTGATTTATACATTGCTATATCTGCACATTTCATTAATACTTCTGCTGTATCAGTATTATTATCATATATAGCTATCCCTATACTAGCTGAAATATGCAAATCATTATTATCTACAAATATAGGCTCTTCTACAATTTTAATTATTTTATTACTAGTTACTATAGTTTCTTTTTCATTTTTTATTTTAGGAATTACTATAGTAAATTCATCCCCACCTATTCTTGCAACTATATCTTTATCACTAACACATCTAGTTATCCTATCTGCAATCTCTATCAATACTATATCACCAATAGAATGCCCTAGTGTATCATTAATTTTTTTAAAATCGTCTAAATCTAAAAAAATAACTGCCAATGTATTATTGTTAGCTTTTAATACTTCCCTCTCTAAATTATCCATAAAAAAAGATCTACTGTAAAGTCCTGTCAAACTATCTCTATATATTAAATTTTCTATCTTTTTATCTCTTATTTTATGTTCTGTAATATCATTAAATATTGCTATAAAATGAGTAATACTATCATTGTCATCTTTTATTGCACAAATATTTAAAAATTCAGGGTATACATGTCCTTCTTTATTTTTATTATATATTTCACCTTGCCAATTACCTCTATCTATAATACAGTCCCACATATTTTTATAAAATTCATCACTATGTCTATCAGACTTTAAAATTCTAGGATTTTCACCCTTAGCCTCTTGTAATGTATATCCTGTAATTTTTGAAAAAGCATTATTTATCCATTGAATATTTCCTTCTCTATCCGTAATAGTTATTCCTTCAGTATTTTTAGCTAGAGCTTTCTCAAATAGTTTTAATTCTTTTTCTTTTTCTTTTTTCTCTGTAATATCTATAAATGTAGCTACTTTACCAATTTGTCTACCATTATTTATTATAGGAAATGCAGTTATATCTACAGATATAACTTGTCCATCCTTTGTAACTCTCTCGCTTTTTTTATTTATTAAAATACCTTTGTTCACTTTATCGAAACTATCTTGAATATTTTCTTTAAGTAGAGGGTCATTAGTTATTGCTTCTTTTAATTGTTTATTAAGTATTTCTTCTTTATTATATTTAAATAATTTATAAAAACTATTATTTATATCTATTACTCTATTATCGTTATTTAAAATTACTGTGGCAATTGGTGTATTCATAAAACATTGATCAAAATATACACTTTGTTCTCTTTCATTTGTAATATCACATATTATAGAGTGAAGATACTCTTTTTTTTCAATTTTTATTAATGTACTGTATACTTCAACATTTCTTATTTCCCCATTTGATAAAAGATGTCTAAAGTTAAAGTAATTCTTTATTCCACTTTTTACCTTAAACATCTCTTTTTTGACTTCATCTGCTTTTAGAATATTAATATCCTGTATTCTCAAACTTAAAAGTTCTTCCTTAGAATATCCATAATAGGAAACTGCATTATTATTCCCTTCTACAATTTCACCAGTTTTAGGATTTATTATGAGCATTACAAATTTATGATTTTGGATTATTGGTTGACCAAAATTTGTATTTACATATTCATTTTTACATCCAATCACTTCATTCACCATCCTCATAACCTTCTCTTTTTATAATGTTTAATGTAAAACTAAATATAATTCTTGTTATTTTTAAAAAATTTGATTATTTTAACATTTTTATAATTTAGTTTAATATTATCATAATTCAATACTACTGTAAATTATAAAAATATATAAAATTCTACAAAAACATAATTTATCATTAAATGTTAAATCATGTTTTTGTATATATTACTATTATTTTAAAATAGCTACTGTTTCTTTAAGCATTACTCTAATGCTTATATTCTGTGGACATACTTTTTCACATTTTCCACATTGTACACATGCTTCTGCTCTATCTTCAGGTTTCATTAAATTATTGTATCTCATTTTACTTGAAGCTAAATCATCATACATTGTTACATTATTTAAAAGTTCAAAATTGTATGGTATATTAACTCCTACAGGGCAAGGCATGCAATATTGACATTTTGTACAATCGACTTTAATTTTACTTCTGTACATTTTTTTTACTTCATCAATTAATTGTTTTTCTTCCTCTTTTAATGAATTAGGAAGACCTTCTTCTGCTGTTCTAATATTTTCTTCTATCTGCTGAATACTATTCATTCCACTCAAAACAACATTAATATTAGGATAATCAAATACAAATCTAAAGGCCCACTCAGCCGCTGTTCTTTTTTTATCAGCTCTATCCCAAACTTTTTGAATATCCTCTGGAATAGTTTTAGTTAATGCTCCTCCTCTTAATGGCTCCATAGCAATTACTGGTATTCCTTTATCAGAGGCGTAATTTAATCCCTCTATACCTGCTTGAAAATATTCATCCATATAATTAAATTGTATTTGACAAAATTCCCAGCCATCATATTCATCAATTATTTGCTTGAATACATCTAAATCATCGTGAAATGAAAATCCTATATGCTTTATTTTGCCTGTTTCTTTTGCTTTATCTATAAAATCAAAAACTCCATTATCTTTATATGTTTGCCATCTATCTTTACTAAGGGCATGTAATAAATAAAAATCAATATGGTCAGTTTGTAATTTTTCTAATTGTTCATTTAAATATTTATCCATATCTTCTCTAGTTTTTATTAGCCAAGATGGTAATTTAGTTGCAAGATAAATTTTTTCTCTATAACCGTCCTTTAAAGCTCTTCCAACAACTAATTCACTTTCTCCTCCATGATAAGGGTACGCAGTATCTATATAATTTACACCATTATCTATAGCATACCTTATTTGTTCAGTGGCTTTCTCTTCATCTATTTTGCCCTTTTGTCCTTCTTGCATTGGTAATCTCATACAACCATATCCTAATAATGAAATATCTAATCCTGTTTTTCCAAATTTTCTATATTGCATAATAACACGCTCCTTTTTATTTTTAATTAATATTCAAAATATAGTTTATAATGTACAGTTCATGATAAACACCTAATTGTTTACAAATCTTTCAATCTAAATAGTAGATTTCGATTTCAAACTTATCTTTAACTTCACTCTGCAATCTTATTTTGTAAGTATCACTCTATAAGTCATAAGATTATTATTAAATAATATTTACCAATTATTGTAATTAAAACAAATTATCTATTCAATAGTTTCTACATCAATAATGGTTTAAAATCAAACTATTTACTTTATATCATATATTTTTATGTAAAAATAAAAGAGCCTTTCTAGTTATACTAAAAATCTCTTCTATTTATTATAAAGCTATTTATATATTTGAATTAGAATACTTTAATATCTATTATTTTTGCATTTTCTTTATAACAGTACCAAGTCTTTTAATTCCCTCTACAATGGCTTCTTCTTCCATAGAAGAATAATTTAATCTCATCATATTCTTTTGTACATCCTTTGCATAAAAAGAATGCCCTGGTACAAAGGCTACATTTTCTTTTATAGCTTCTTTAAATACTTCTTTACTATCTAAATTTTCATCAAGCTCTACCCATATGAATAGTCCACCTTCTGGTTTAACAAATTTAATTCCTTCAGGTAAAAATTCGTCTATAGCCTCTATCATTGTATCTCTTCTTTTCCTATACACTTTAATTATTTTGTTAATATGATCATCTAAATTATTAACTTCAACAAATTCAGCAATCTCAAATTGAGCTAAAGTATTTGTATGTAAATCTGCACTTTGTTTTATCATTACATATTTATCAAGTATTTCTTCATTTCCACATACCCAACCAATTCTAAGTCCAGGACAAAACGTTTTAGAGAAAGTTCCTAAGTAAATAACATAACCCTCTTCATCAAAACTCTTTATTGAAGGAAGAACTTCACCTTCAAATCTAAGCTCTCCATAAGGATTATCTTCAACTACAATAGTCTTATATTTAGCTGCAAGCTGAGCTATTTTTTTTCTTCTCTCAACGCTTAATGATTTGCCTGTCGGATTTTGAAATTCAGGAATAGTATAAACAAACTTTACTTCAGGATTATTTTTTAAAGCTTCCTCCAATTTTTCAGGAATAATACCCTGTTCATCCATATCAATTTCAATATAATTAGGATTTAGAATATCAAAGGCATTTAATGCTCCAAGATATGTAGGTTTTTCACAAATGATTGTATCTCCTTCATTTAGCAATAATTGTGCTGTGATCAAAAGCCCTTGTTGTGAACCACTAGTTATAATAACATTATCTGAACTAGTTTCTACACCCATTTTTTTCATTCTATCTTTTGCTATAAATTCTCTTAATTTAGTATTTCCTTCTGTACTACTATACTGCAATGCATTTCTACCATACTTATCCATAACATTACAAAATACTTCTTTCATTTCTTCAACCGGGAAAAGTTCTCCAGCTGGAAGTCCCCCTGCAAAAGAAATAATCTCTGGTCTAGCTGTCAATTTCAATAATTCTCTAATTTCTGAATCTTTAATCCCCTCTGCTACTTTTGAATATTTTATTTCCATTAGAACACATCCCCTTTAATTATTATAAACTAATTAGTATTAGTTATATAATTTTGCATATTTTATCGTAGTACATCGATAAATCATTAAAGTTATTCACTATAAAATATTATACCATACACAAAAGTCCTAAACCAATAAAATTAATATAAATCCATTTACGGTCAGTATGTTTTCAAGTATTTTAATATATTTTAAATATTTGACTTTTATTTTCTTAGATTTAGCACAAACTAATATTATATTAATTATTTAAAATAGGAAGGTAAGGTTCAATAACTTTATGGATGATATTAAAAAAGATAATGCTTCAAATAATCAATTTAATTTAACTAATCTTCAAAAAAAATTAAATAATTGCTCCGATGTAGAATTAAGAGAGCTATCTCTTAATAATGTAAAACTTAATTTAGTATTTGCAAAAAGTATGATAAACCTACTAACATTGAATAAACTTATTATCTCCAATTTACAAGAAAATAGCTTGTATATAACGAATCAAGATGCTCTAAAGCAAATTACAGATTCAATTCCTGTATCCCAAATATTAAATATAGATAATTTAGATATAGCTATTAATGAAATTCTCACAGGTAAAGTATTAATTTTGATTGAAGGAAAAAAGGAAGGCTTACTTTTAAATCTCTCCCATATGCAATATAAATCCTTAACATCTCCAGAAATAGAAGCCTCTATACTAGGTAGTAAAGACGCTTTTAATGAAGATATTTCCTTAAATATATCTCTAATAAGGAGACGTTTAAAGCATTATCTTTGTAAATTTGAAGATACTACCCTAGGACGATACTCACAAACTAAGGTTTCTATTTGCTATGTTGAAAATATCGTTAATGAAAAATTATTAGAAGAAGTTTTTAGACGCTTGAAGCTAATTGATATAGATTCAATACTAGATGCTTCACAAATTGCTGAATTAATAGAAGATGAACCTATGATGTCTTTTCCAACAATATGCATTACTGAAAAACCAGATAAAGCAGTTTCTGCTTTATTAGAAGGTAGGGTAGTTTTATTATCTGAAAACAGTCCCTTTGCATTAATATTGCCCTATTGTTTTTTAGATTTTTTTCATATTTCTGATGATTATTATAATGGATTTTTCTTCAGTACATTTATACGTTCATTACGATATATCGGTTATTTTTTTTCAGTATATTTGCCTGGATTTTATATAGCAATTACTTCCTATCATCAGGAATTACTACAAACTAAATTGTTAATCTCAATAGCAAAGCAAAGAGAAGGAATACCGTTTCCTCTTCCGCTAGAACTTTTGATGATGATTTTTGCATTTGAGCTTATTAAAGAAGCTGGTATTAGATTGCCTAAAGCTGCTGGGTCTGCCCTCAGTATTGTAGGTGCATTAATTATTGGAGAAGCAGTAGTAACAGCTGGCCTTGTATCTCCTATAGTTGTAATTATTACAGCTATTACAGCTACTTCTTCGATCATTACTTCTTCTATTCAAATGAATCAATCCATTATTATATATAGATTTATATCTATTTTTGCTGGTAGTATGCTAGGTATTTGGGGCGTATTTTTAATAATATTACTTCAACTTGGAAATTTAGCGTCCATTCGCTCATTTGGAATTCCGTATACTATTCCTTTTGCTCCTCTTGTCAAAGAAGATTTTGATGACATTCTATATAGAGCTCCTATTTGGGAAAATAAACAAAGACCTTACTACTTGTCTAGTAAAAATAGAGTAAGGATAAAAAAACGAAAAGAGTGACCTGCTATGAAAAAGAAATTAATAATTTTGTGGTTACTAGTAATTTGTATTTTTTTAACGAGCTGCAATGGTTACCAAGATATTAATTCACTTGCAATTATATTAGGTATTTCAGTAGATAGATTACCCACTGGTGAAATTATAATTGGAACTCAAACAGCAAAAATTTCTGACCAAGCAGAAATACAAAAATCAAATTATATTATTGAAACAGGTATCGGTCAATCTGTTTTTGAAGCTTCTAGAAATTTAGTTGTTGATACTGATAAACAAAATTATTGGCCCCATATACAAACTATAATAATAGGAAGATCTTTTGCAGAAAAAGGAATTATTCCTGTGCTTGATTTTTTTACAAGAGATTCTCAAAGACGCAGACTTGTTAATATAGTAGTTGCAAAAGAAGATGGGCTATCTTTACTTCAAAATATTGCTAAAGATGAACTAAATACCTCTACAGAATTAGATGTAATAAATAAACAGACTAGCAGATCTGCTTTTGGAGTTAATAGTACTATAAGTGAATTCATAAAAGATAGTTCTAGTATTTCTGGAGTAGCTACATTAAATAAATTTGTATCAACAAAATCCAGGAGATTTACTAAAAGTGATAAATATCTTGCACCAGAATCAATATTAGATGGGGTTGCAATTTTTTATAAATATAAAATGGTAAACTCTTTAAGTAAAAAAGAAACAAGAGCCTATAATATGCTAAAAGATAATATCGATAGTTTTGTTATAGCACTAAACTATGAAAATACAAATTTCACTTACGAAATAAATAATTTTATAACTAAACTAAAGCCTATTATCAAAGATGATAAATATATAATGGATGTTAATATATTTATAAATAGTTCCATTGTAGAGGCAAGTGGCGACCTTAATTTAAAAGATGGAATTTTAGATATAATTAATGAAGAATTTGAAAATTATATTTATCATGAATGTATGAAAATATTTGAGAAATCTAAAAATGAAATCAAACTAGATATATTTGACTTCGGTTCAATATTTTCAAGAAAATATACTGACGTTTTAGAACTTACTCAAGATGAATGGAATGAAATTTTTATAGATAATGTAGACATAAAAATACATGTTAATGTAAATAATAAATACAGAGGCTCCACTGTTGAATTACTTAAAGAATAGAAGGTGATTTATGTTTTATTTTATTTTACCAATAGTCGTTTTTTATGTTTTTTACGAAATAAAACAATATAAAAACGATAATGACTTTCCAATATTATTAATTAACATATTCTTTCTTACTTCTGCCTCAATATTAAGTTATATTATACAATTTAATGTTATAGATTTACCCGGAGTAGCAAGTATAGTTAATCTAATCGGTGAAAAAGTTCTTAGTATTTTAAATTACTAAGAACCTTTTCACTCATTTTTTTTTATCTTCGCCCCAATAAATATTACAAATAACAAAAAGAATATAAATATCATTATTATTGGCCAAGTTTTTAAAGTTAATATATTTATCTCTTCATAATTTTTATAAGCATTAGTCCCTATAGGCACTAAAAAAACACCAATTGGAATCGCTAATCTCTTATAATCTTTCAAATTAAAAATACCTTGAACACTTTTCATAATGCTGTACAAACAAATTGTAATTTTAGAATATGTAGTAACAAACCATATCAACAATATAACTATTTCTATTCTTGTAACAAATTCACCCAAGCTAACCATTCTAACGACTTCATAAGTTGGAAATAAAATTCTACCAGCTTCCTTCTCGCCAAATATTCCTATTATAAAAATATCAGTTATTATAAAGTAAAAACTTGTCGCTACTATTCCTAATATTCCTAATTTCAATGCTTTCTTTCTTTCATTTTTTTTAATTGTAGGTACTAGAAAAAACATAATAACTACTTCTAGATATGGGAAAGAACTCACAATTATTGTTGTTTTATAGATTATATCAAAGTCCTTAGAAAATATAGGTAATAATGTATTGAAATCTATATTTACGCTTATAAAACTTAGTACTATTATAGAAACTATCATACAAAAAGCTGCCATTATTTGAATGCACCGTGCACTTATTTCTATACCTTTTCTAAGTAAAAATGCAGATAATAAAATTATAGACATTATATATACCCATTCTTCTGTATTTTGTATTACCATTAAAATCATCATTTCTCCAATATTATCTAATACAAGCGCCGTCAATGCGACTGATACAAGAAAAAATATTAACAGAATAATTTTAGAAATACCCTTTCCAAATATATGCTCCAAAATTTCAAAACTATCTTTTTCAGGGAATTTACAAACAATTGAAAATATCATTAATAAACTTATAATTGATGTTATCATTGCAATTAGATGACAAATCCAAATATCTCTACCCGCAGTATCTATTCCACTTGAGAGTATAATAGCTGTCCCCAATGTAAATCCTACAACTATAAAATAAAATTGTAACGGCGAAATATATTCCTTGTTCTTCAATTTGACACCTTCTCATTTCTACATTAAATGCCATCAAAACATTAGCTCTTAACTTTTTTTCTATTTCTACATATTATTACAAAAAATATTATGCTTAATATAAAAACCATAATGCCTGAACAAACCGGCCAATTAACTATTACAGCTCTAATTGATTTTTCATAATCCTCATAACTATTATCTGCTATAGGAATCATCAGAATAGCCATTGGGATAGCTACACTTTTATAATCGTTTAAATTGAAAATACCTTGAATACTTTTAACGAGAGCGTAAAATATGCATGATATTTTAATATACGCTGAAAAAAACCAAATCCATAAAACCACTAACTCAAGTCTCTCAATAGACTCCCCTATATGTATCATTTTAGTAATTTCAAAAGTTGCAAATAAATTTCGTGCCGCTTCTTTATCTCCCATAATACCAACCATTAAAAGATCTAAAATAATGAGGATAATTGTGGCAGTAACAATTCCCCAAATACCGAATTTTAGCGCTTTTTGTTGATCTTTTATTCTAATATTCGGTAGTATAAAAAATAAAGTAACAATTTCATTATATGGATAACCACTCATAATAAAAGCCGCCTTAAATATAGCCCCTTTGCCTTTTGAGAATGCAGGTAATAATGCTCCAAAATCCATGTCTGTTAGCAACAATAAAATTACAATTATGTAAATTATAAAAGATGTTATACTAACTACCTCTATACATCTCGACATTACTTCAAGACCCTTACTTAATATATAGCAAGTTATAACTGTTATAGTTAAAATATAGATCCATTCATCGGTGTGCTGCATAACCATTAAGGTCATAAATTCACTGACATTGTCTATCACAAGCCCACCTAATAATAAAACATATATAAAATATATTATTAAAATAAATCTAGAAGCGATTTTTCCAAATAATTTCTCAAATATCTGATGAATTTCTTTATCTGGATTTTTTTCAACTATAAAGAACATCATTAATAATACTAATATTGAGCCCATCATTGCAATTAAATGAGAAATCCAAATATCCCTTCCTGCAACATCTAATGCAGTTGACATAATAATTGCTGAACCCAATATAAATCCTGTAATAAAAAAATAGAATTGCAGTGGAGAAATATATTCTTTATTCTTCAAAAGATCACCTTCCGTGAACATAGTGGCTGTTAATTTAAAACTAACTTACTCTATATCGTAATTTAATATAAAAATATAGTTATGTTATTATTAGTAATAATGGTAATTTTCATACTTTTATCAAATATAAAAAAGGATATTTTTTGATAATAGAAAATCGCGATTACCTTTCGCGATTTTCTATCCTTAACAATATCCATTATAATAATTACAACAAGAAGCCACTATAGAAATAATTATCACAAAAATGATTATAAGTAAATATTTCCCTATACCATAGTTATTATAATTCGATATCTCAAAACATCCTTTATCCTTTTGATAATTATCTACCTTCTGCTTAATAGAAATTGCCTTTATTACTTCTGCAATTGATTTTTCCTTACATTCATAGGCACATATTATATTTTTTGCAATTTGCCCTCTTTTTTCTGGTGATTCTATCTCTTCTAAATCTTTAAGAAAATGGCATAAAAATACTTGCAAACATTTTAATATTTCCGATTCTGATTTAAGGATATCATTCAAATATTTTTTATCGCTGCATTTTTCTCTATTACACTCACATCTCATGTTTGTACCATTTTTCATCTTCAATCCCCCTTTACTATAAATCCCTTGCTATTTATAATAAAAATTTTTATGGTCAAATAGCTATAGAATTTTAGGTTCTCAAGATAATAAACCAACATTTAGTGCCCCTTATTAAAAAATCACTAAATATTTACCTATTAACTTTTTTACTGTGTAAAAAAATATATACTTCTATCTTATTTTCATTAAAAATTTATATATTATAAATCTATTTGGGCTTATTTACCCAAATAGATTTATACTTATTTAACTACTAGCAGCTACTATTGTCACAAAAACAATCACATACTACTGTAGGGTCTATTCCATTATCCACTGCTGTTTTCTTAGCAACAGCTTTAATTAATTCAGCCATAGCACATTCTTTTGCAGTGTATCCGCATAAAATAGTTTTTATCTTAGCTACTTGGTCTTGAACTTCTTCTGCTGTTGGAGTTGCAGGAACAGCTACTAATGCTTCTAATCCTGGTACAACTGTATTGTATAAAAACCAAGACATCCCTTGAACTACTCCAGCCTCTGCTTCCATAATAACGTCCATAGATTCAGGGTCAGTTAAAATTGGTTCTAATGCCATAAATATTACCTCCTTATATTAATATTTATTTATATGAACAACAGCAACATTTACAACAATCATCTGCCCCACCTACAAGTCCTTTTTCTACTGCTAATTTACATGCAAGAGATTCAACTAATTTTGCTGCTGATAATTCTTCACACGCATAAGCACATAAAGTATTTTTCATAAGAGAAATTTGAGTATCAAAATCAGTTAAAGCTTCAATATTATAAACTAAGTTTCCTTCTGCTGGGGCTGGGTCTGGTGCTGCATCAGGTTCGTAAAATAATTCACTTAAAGTTTGAAGTATACCAGCCTTTGCTTCTGCTACGGCGTCAATACTATGCATATCTGTTAAAACAGCTGGTGTTACTGGAAAAGCCATAAAATTACCTCCATTCATTATTTTAATATCTTTTTTACATCATTTTTTTTCATTTGCTTTACAATATATACTATTACTCTATAAACTCTTTTGTTCATAAATTTTAGTTCCTTAAACTTATAGAAAAAACTTTTTAGTCATTTGCCTCTGTTAGTTCGCATACTTTTTCAACAACTGTTGATGCTACTACTTCAACATCGCTTCCTTTATCAAGATCTATTTGATTTATAGCGTATAATTGAAGTATTGAATTTACCTGATCTATTCTAATAACAGCTTGACCATAAACAAATTTATCTGGACCTGTAGCATAAATTGTATTACTTATCACTGTACCTCCATTTAACCTCAATCCTATTTGATCTCCATTTGCATTTTGAGTTTTTGCAAAATAAGAAACTTTATATATACCTGTATTTGCAATCTTCATTTCACTAGGACTAGTTAATTCAAAGGTAACACCACCGTAAGTATCCGCACCTTCAAAATCAATAGCAGCATTTGGCCCAAAACTTATATCACCAGTTGTTCTATAAAAATAACCAACATCACAAAATGATTCTACTGGACCATCATCTTCACACAAAAACTCAAAACACCATTCCATAAAGCTACATCCTCTATTTTTTCTATTACATCCGCATGCCATTTTTTCATCCCTCCTTTCGTGTCTTAATTCATAATATGAAGGAAATACAAGAATGGATATATAATAATTTATAGTTCACAGTTCACAGTTCACAGTTCACAGTTCACAGTTCACAGTTCACAGTTCACTGTCATTGTGAACTGTTGTGCATCATTATTAAATAAGATAATATAAGATAAGCTGACACTAATTTAAGGAGACAAGAATGAAAATTTTAATTATAGAACCTTTTCTTACAGGTTCACATAAAACTTGGGCGGAAGATTTTCAGAAGCATAGCAATCATACTATCGAAATAATGGGCTTGAAGGGTTCTTTTTGGAAATGGAGAATGCATGGGGGCGCTATTGAACTAGCGAAACAATTTTTAGAATTAGACTATACTGCTGATTTGATTATTGCATCAGATATGCTGGATTTAACTACTTTTGTTTCTCTTGCTAGACATAAACTTAGAAATACTAAAATATCAATGTATTTTCATGAAAATCAATTAAGTTACCCTTGGTCCCCTAATGATAAAGATGTAAAACTCAAAAGAGATTTACATTATGGTTTTATTAACTATACTTCTGCACTATGCTCTGATCATATTTATTTTAATTCAAACTACCATATGCAGTCATTTTATAATGCTCTTAATCTATTTCTTAAAGCCGTTCCTGATTATAAAAATCTTCAAGCAATAGAAGAACTTAAATCAAAAAGTTCTGTATTATCTTTAGGTTTAGACCTGAATAAATTTGATTCTTCAATAAATCAAAATAAACTATGTACCATTGAATCTAATTTAGATACCACTAACCACATATACTCAGAAAATAAAGCCTTTACTTTCAACTTTAATAAATCTATGCCGCTAATAATATGGAATCATAGATGGGAATACGACAAAAATCCAGAGTCTTTTTTTAATGCTCTATTTAAATTAAAGGAAAAGAATTTAAAATTCAAAGTTGCTATATTAGGGGAAAGTTATAAAAATAAGCCTAAAATATTTGAGAAAGCTAAATTAATTTTAAAAGATGAAATTGTAAAATTCGGAATGGCTGATACTTTTAAAGAATATGCTGAGTGGTTAAGATATGGAGATATATTACCTATTACATCTAATCAAGATTTTTTTGGAATTTCAATAATGGAAGGTGTGTACTGCGGTTTATATCCTATTCTTCCAGAAAGACTTACATATCCAGATTTATATGATATAAAAAACAATCCACAATTATTCTATTCTACAGAACTAGAATTTGTGGATAAACTTGAATTTGCTATAAAAAATGTGGATAAAATACGAAAAATAAATTATAACACCTTAACTCATAAATACGATTGGTCTAATATGACAAAAATCTATGATGAAGAAGTGATAAACTTACTAAAATAGTTACTATTGTATGTTATGGTTAAACCTTAAAAATAAATTTAACTAAAATCCACCACAATATATACCCCAGATTGATACATTCTTCTGCTATATATTGTGGTCAGAGTTCAACTAATTAATTTTTTTATAATATCATACCAAAAGTTCTGATATCTTATCTTTAAATAATATAAATTCACTATGTAAAGCTCTAGTTAATGCTACATATAATACCTTTTTATCAAGTTCATTATCCTCATATTTATTAAAACTGCAATCATATACTATAGAACAATCAAATTCTAACCCTTTTGTCTTATAAGCAGGAATTATTATTTTATTGTTCTTTATTTCATTTTCATTATCTTCTATTAGTGTCCAATTGTATCTACTTATATCTTTTAAATGTTCATACAATATTTTAGTATCTTCAGAACTTTTACAAATTATTGCTACATATTTTTCGTTATCTTTTTCTAATTCTTTTATTAAGCTATCAATAACTAAATTAATATCTTTTTCATTGTTTACTTGTATAACTTTTGGAGTGTCTCCATAAACACCTTCTTTTTTGATAAGTTTACAGAGTGCAGAGTACAGTTAAAACATTAAAATATTTAATATTTTATGACCAAAGAGAAGAAAATAATCATTAACTACATAATACAAACTACAATCCACTCACTAATTAAAAAATAAGAACTATCAATATAAACAATGGTCTATAAATCAACAATCCTTTAAAACATAGTTTTACTATAAAAAACAGAATATTTTTATTGTAATTGGTTATCATAATTATTACAAGAGGATTTAACATTGTTGAGTTAAGAGTGTTACGAGATCTTAGGGTTTTTTAACATTCGAGCAAAGGTGTATACGGGATTGTATGGTTCTTTATATGCCGGCGTTAAGATTATTATATGTTGTGAAAGGCTATTTACGTGCCGAAATGTATATATTTGGTCCCAAGCTATGTATAATGGTTCAACGAAGATAATATAGGGTTCCGCAGGCTATTCGACAATTCAGATGTAATTAATTCGAATTCGTTTAGGGTTATATATAGTCGAGAGATTATGTATAGTTCTTAAGGTATCTTATATTATCGAGCAAAGATGTGTATGAGTTGTGTAATGCTTGTGTGTTGTCGAGAGACTGCATATAGGTATGTAATGATTTATATGGGTCGGCGTTAAAATGATTTTAAGTCTTCTTTAACCCTATAAGGTAAATGTAGGTCCTAACCAAACCTACATTTTTTATTTGCAATTTTTAAAGCTATTTTACACACTCTTTTTTTGTCGTATATTTTATTCTTTTATATAATCCTATATCCTATAATTATAAAGTTTTTATTAACCTTTTATGTTTATATCTTTAATATACAATCTATTATATCTAGTAAAAACGAACATTCAGCTAATGAATACGTTTAACCTTCTCTATTTTAATTCATTTAATAATTTATAAACATTTTGTGAATTTTACTTTAAAAATAAAAAAGCCTATACTTATTATAGAGGATTTTTATATATACTTTTCTCTGTAATCTAAGTGCGCGCTTCTTTACAAATTATACCAAAACTATGTACCTATTCCTATTCACTCTATACGAAAAGTAATCAGTAATTTAAATAAGCCTAATGTAAAAATTGTTTTAATACAGTTTCTTTTACAGAAGGCAAACTAGATTTAAACTAATCAGAAAGAAGATGATTTAATGCATATGCTGTTTTATTTAGGTATTATTTTAATATCTGGCTTAATAATGGGTAAGTTAGTTTCTTATGTAAGATTACCTAAAGTTACTGGATATCTACTTGCAGGAGTTATTATTGGCACGTCATTTTTAAATTTAGTACCTAGTACTATTTCCGGTAATTTTGATATTATAGCTGATGCTGCTTTAGGATTTATTGCTTTTTCTATAGGAAGTGAATTTGAATTCAAAAGTATCAAAAAGCTAGGATTGGGTATTTTTATTATAACTTTATTTGAAGCTTTAGGTGCAGTTATAGTTGTATTCTTAGTTTTAAAATTTATTTTTCATGCACCTACAGATTTTAGTATTGTACTAGCCTCTATTGCAGCTGCTACAGCTCCTGCAGCTACTTTAATGGTCATAAAACAATACAAAGCAAAAGGACCATTAGTAAATACTTTACTCCCAATAGTTGCCTTAGATGATGCTGTAGGAATCATAATATTTGGCATTTCTTTAGAAATTGCTAAATCTTTATCATTATCCGCAAGTACAGAATTTTCAGTCATAAATGCTGTATTTATGCCTATTTTAGAGTTATGCTTAGCTATTATTATAGGATTTGCAGTAGGTTTTTTAGTATCTTATATATCAAAAAAAGCAACTGGCCCGGACCAATTACTAACTATAATTTTAGCATCGCTTTTCTTTACAATAGGTCTTGTAAATTCTATAGGGATTTCCTCTTTATTAACTTGCATGACTGTAGGCGCAACTATTACTAATATTACTTCAAATAGTAAAAGAGTATTCTCTGTTATTGAAAAATTTACTCCTCCAATCTATATGGCATTCTTCACAGTAGCTGGAATAGAATTGGATTTAAGTTTATTGAGCCATGTAGGATTATATGGAATAGCTTATATATTCGCAAGGGTAATTGGAAAAAGTTTAGGGGCTTATTTTGGGTCAAAAATTGCAAAATGTCCATCTACTGTTCAAAAATATCTAGGTTTTACATTAGTTCCTCAAGCAGGAGTAGCAATTGGACTTGCTATGATAGCCGAAATAAGTCTACCTGCATATGGTGCTTCTATTAGAACAATTATACTTTCCGCAACCGTAATTTATGAGCTAATTGGACCATTATTAACAAAGACTGCTTTAATTAAAGCTGGAGAAATTGAAATACCAACTCCTATAAGGACCCATGCCAAAACTCACACTGTTTAACTAAAAAACTAACCTTATTTTTCAATTATATGGTGTTCACAGTAAAACTTTATCTATACATGTTAAAAATCTACTAGCTTGAGTAGTTTCTAACATGTATAAATAACTAGTTTAACCGGAAACCATATATTATACTTTGCAATTTTATATAAAAACTTATCCTAAAGTTGCAACCATAACAGCCTTTATAGTATGCATTCTATTCTCCGCCTCATCAAATACTATAGACTTATCACTCTCAAATACTTCGTCAGTAACTTCTATAGCATCTATGCCAAATTTATCATAAATTTCTTTTCCTACTTTAGTGTTTAAATCATGAAAAGCAGGCAAGCAATGCATAAATTTAATTTCTTTATTTTTTGTCATATCAAGCATTTTCATATTTACTTGGTAAGGCATCAATAGTTTTATTCTTTTTTCCCATACTTCTTGTTTTTCTCCCATAGAAACCCAAACATCTGTATATATAACATCTGCATTTTTTACTGCTTTCATCGGGTCATCTTCTAATGTAATCTTTCCTCCACTCTCTTTTAAAATGTCTTTACATTTCTGAACTAACTGCTCTTCTGGAAATAATTCTTTTGGTGCTGCTATTACAAAATCCATACCAACCTTTGCTGCGCCAATCATAAGTGCATTAGCCATATTGTTTCTGCCATCACCAGCATACACAAATTTTATATCTCCTAAGGGTTTATTAAAATGCTCTTCTATAGTTAAAAAATCTGCTAATACTTGCGTTGGATGATCTTCAGTTGTAAGACCATTCCACACCGGAACACCAGCATACTCACCTAATGTTTCTACTATTTCCTGGCCAAATCCTCTATACTCTATTCCATCAAACATTCTACCTAATACCCTTGCTGTATCCTTAACAGATTCCTTTTTACCAATCTGACTACCTGTAGGTCCTAAATATGTAACATGAGCACCTTGGTCTTGTGCCGCTACTTCAAAAGCACATCTTGTTCTAGTAGAATCTTTTTCGAAAATCAAAGCCATATTCTTACCTTTTAGCTTTTGTATTTCTGTATTAGTCTTTTTAGCAAGTTTAAGTTCTGCTGCTAATTTTAATAAATACATAATCTCTTCTTTTGAATAATCCATTAACGTTAAAAAATTTCTATTCTTTAAATTCATTTAAACACCCCTCCATTTTTATGTATAATTATACATCTTTTTAATTATTTATGCAATATTATTTAATTTATCTCTTCCTATATTATTGGCAACTTATATTAATACTAATCTATATTTTATAAAGTTGCTTATTTATAAAGTAAATACTTTATAAATAAACATATAAATATAAACAATATTCTAAAATATGGCCTAATAAACATCAAAAAAACAAAATGCCCCTGATAATATTCAGCAACATTTTATGGTCATTTATTCTTTATTTGTTTTATTATTTACTAAATCCAAAGATTTTCTGATAAAAGAAGAAAATCCACCTTAATTGTGCATTGTGCATTGTGCATTGTGCATTGTGCATTGTGCATTGTGCATTGTGCATTCAATTATATCCTATTCATCAAATGATTTACCATATTCGTCAATAATTTTTTTAGCTAATTTTTTTGTAGCACTTGCTTGTGCAATTAAACTCATAACTACTAAAAATACAAGTATTCTTTCTTCTTCATCTTCTTTTAAATTCAAATCTTCCAAATAAGCTTTTAGCTTTTCTTCATCAAAAAATTCTGTATTTAAAAAACTATCAAAACTTTGAGTTTGTATCTTCGTAAAAATCTCATAGGCTTTTTCCCAAGATATAATATCATCGCTTCTGTCATTTATTTCATTAAAAGCTAAAGCAAATACTTTTTTTATTTCATCAGTAGTAAGTACAGGTCTCATATGACTTAGCAATACAAGCTGAGCTAAATGAATTTTTGTATATCCTCTCTTCCTACCATCCTCTGGCTTTGACACAACTTCATTTTTGATATAGTTTTGAACAATATTATTTGTATATTTCTCTTCTTCAAATTTATCATTTAGTGTATCAATTACTTGTGATAAAAACAAATCATACCTTGGTAAATCTTTATATGAAACTAAACTATTATCTGAAATTTGTTCAGCTAAATTCTTAATATTTTTTAATACTTCTACACTTTTATCCACTTTTTAACCTCCATTACAAATCAATATACTCTATGAATCTATAAATCTATAAATAAAAGCTTTATTATTTAAAAACTTAATTAATAATTATATTATACGGTAATCATAACTATATTACAAGTTTTAAAAATAAATATCCTATAATAATATGCTCCCTTATGATCTTTTTTAAATACATATATACTATTATATACTCTAAAATAACAACCTTATCCACAAAATAGTTATAAATATGTGTTTTTATAAAAAGTTATCCACATTATTGCGTCTTTATCCACATTGTCTGTTGATAACTTGTGTATTTACTTATTCTCTTTTTTTCTTTAATATCCTCATTTATTTATATATATATATTAAATCAACTAACAATATATCCACAAACATCTGTGTATATATTGTGGATATACTGTTGAATACATGTGCATATCTATGTATATTTAATTATAAACTATTCCTTAATAAAAAATCTATGGCATCATTTTTGCTAGTAATATGTCCAAAATAAGTTTGTTTATCTAATTGATTAATAATTTCTCCTATTTCTTTTCCTATAGCATTAGTATATTGTATTATATCGCTACCATTCAAATACTTATGTACTTTTATATCCTCATATAATTTATATTCGTCTATTATATAAACTAAAAACTTCTCAAAGTTCTCCATTTGGTCTTCCGGATCGTACAAGCTTTTTGTAGCTAACATATCACAATAACTCACAGCAATAATATATTGAATATACCCATCATATTTTTTAAAAAATTTATAAAAAGAATTCTTATAATCCTTTATCTCATTTTTATATAAACCCAAAATATACATATGTGCCCCTACGAGAGTTTCTACAATTTTTTTACCCTCATTCGAAAATCCTAGCTTTACACATATATTACCTACAATTTCTTTACCTTTAACGTCATGTCCAATAAAACTTATTTTATTACCATCCTTTTTATAGCATTCATATTTTCCAACATCATGAGTAAAACATGCAAAAGCAATATAATTATGTACACTAAAACCCGCTATTTGCTTTTCCTTTAACTCTAGTGAAAATCCATCGAATAAAATTTCCTCAGAAACAAGTTTTTTATAATTTTTATAAACCATATTAATATGTGTAAAAACATCTTCAACATGATATTTGCATTTACCTATTTTTTTTAATTCATTTAGATTTGGTATTATTTCCTTCAAAATTTCGAATCTATCTAAACAATAAAATGCTTGCCCATAAAAATCTTTATCTATTATCTTCATTATTTCAATAAATAGTCTTTCTTTAGGTGCCTTAAATATATTTCTAGCCTGCTTTTTTATTTCTGATATTAATGTTTCTTCAATTTGCAGTGAATACTGATTAGTAAATCTAACAGCTCTTAAAATTCTTACATAATCCTCAGCAATACTATTCTCATTTACTCGTTTAAGTAGTTTATTGTTTATATCTTCTATTCCTTTATACGGATCGATAAATACATTATCTATAATATCAAATGCAATAGAATTAATACTAAAATCACGATTATATAAGTCTTCTTCAATAGTATTTCCTTTTAAAGGTGAAATATCAATAATTATATCTTCATCTGTAACTCTATAAATAGATGCTTCTTTTTTAATTATGTATATATTAAATCCTTTTTTTCTAATATGATTAATGAGTTGTTCAACATTGCCTGTATATATTATGTCAACATCATTAATATATGATGACATTTTCATAACTTTATCTCTACAATATCCTCCAACTGCATAAAATTTACCATTGCATTCTGTAAAATCTTCAATCATTCCATTAAATTTATTTATATATTTATCCATATTAATCCCCCTTTTATAAAACAATTACTTATTATATTATTTACTGCTAATCTAAATATTTATACATGTCCAAAAATAGCTGGTTCCTATTGTATTTAGATCACATATAAATACAATTTCATATACACTAGTTTCTATATATAGTATTAAGTATAACTCAGATTCATAAATTAATTATTGAATTTAATAATCCTTCTTGTCCTAAGGTGAAAAAAATTTTCTTATATTTCCAATTTCATAGGCTTATTTTTTATTAAGATAAATAATTTCATATATATGTAATCATTATAATTTTATGTATGCTTGTTTTTTCATTTGTTTTCAATTTGTTCAATATATTGTAATTATACCTTATTTAATGTTAAAGCTTATTAAAGTATTAAAATAAATTATTTTATTTTACAGTATATAACTATTTTATTTTAGATTTTAGATTTCTTAAATTATTACTGTAATTTTATATATATTTTATGATAAATCGGTTTAATCCTTGCTATCACTAGCTTTAATGAATTTTTAATTTAACTTTTGTAAATAAAGAAATTTGTTGACTTTCCTCAATATACATAGTATATTATACATTAGTGGAATTAATTGAGAAATTTGTTTTAATGTAAGAATTTTTTTACGAATTTTATTGACTTCTTATGTAATATTTGTTATTATTTATTTACAACTTGTCGAAAGTTGTAATATTTGAATTAGGAGGAACCTTAATGAAATCAACTGGAGTTGTTAGAAGAGTAGACGAGCTTGGAAGAATTGTTATACCAATAGAACTAAGAAGAACTTTAGACATCGCTGAAAAAGATGCTTTAGAGATTTATGTTGATGGTGAGCAAATCATCTTAAAGAAATATCAACCAGCTTGTATCTTCTGTGGTAATGCAAGAGATGTTATAAACTACAGAGGTAAAAATATCTGTCAAGAATGTATGCAAACATTAAAAGAAGATAAATAATTCTTTATATGATTAGATAAAGGGTGGACAACCCTTTATTTTTTTTATATTAAATTATAGTTTAAAATAAAGAAAACTACTGAAAAATCAGTAGTTTTCTTTATTTTAATAAACTCTTCTTGCTGTATAATAGTCTGATCTTGATGATAGTGTTGAAATCTTAACAACATCACCTGTACTAGGTGCATGCATATAAGAATTATTTCCTACATAGATACCAACATGATGGACAGCTCGTCCAGGTTTTGCGAAGAAAACCAAATCACCAGGCTGCAAGTCTGATTTTGCTACATATGTACCTACTTTTGCTTGGTCTCTAGATACTCTTGGTATTGAAACCCCAAAATGTGCAAAAACATATCTTGTAAATCCTGAACAGTCAAAATAATTTGGTCCAGTAGCTCCCCATACATACGGGGTTCCTAAGAAATTAGAAGCATACGCAACTATTGAATTCGTTGATATACTTGCAGAACCTCTTGAGGGACTATATGATGGTGTTGCTTCTCTTGCTGCTTCGATTAAACTCTTTGTTTTAGCAATCTCTTTTTCATCTTCTGTAACTATACTAGCGTACTTACTTGCTTCTTTTTTAGCTTCATCAATCAACTCTTGTTGCTTATCTTTATCTGCCACTAAACTTTCTTTCTTTTGAATTACAACGTCTTTATAATCGATCAATTTGTTATTTTCTTCAATCAATTCAAGCTTTTGAACTTCAATTTTAGCTTGCTTTTCTCTAAGATCATTAATTATTTCTTCATCTAACTCAGAAAGTGTTTTAATAGTTTGAACTCTTGAAAACAAATCGCTTAAACTTTCAGCTCCCATAAGTATTTCTAGATAGCTAGTACCTCCAGAGATATACATAGCAATCATTCTGTCATTATACATTGCTTTTTCATCTTCAATATCTTTTTCTGCAGCATCAATATTTTCTTCTGCTTCTTGAATTTGAAGTTCTAATTGGGCGATTTTTTCTTCTGTGTCATCAATATCTATCAGTGTCTGTTCAATTTCTACATCAAGTAATTCAATTTCTACTTGAATTTCTTCTACTTTTTTCTGAGCTTCTTCATAATCTTCTTTATGATCTTCTAGTTCTTCCTGTTGATCTTCTAATTGACTTTCGTAATTCGGAGTAGCAAAAACAGTCTTTGACTGGCTAAGAGAAGCTAACATTGCTACCGATAATACTATCGCTGATACTCTCTTATGCACAAAAATCTCTCCTTCACAATATATACTCAATACACTCTATTTTATTATAACATCACAAACCTGTTTTTTCAGCAATATTCCTTAAACTTTCTATGAATTTTTAACTTTAAAACAATTTTTTTAAACTTTATTCCCACATTATGTATTTTTATAGTTTAAATGAGAATTTGTATATTTCAGATTTCGACATTTCTCGGTCTTTTGCTACTTTCTTTATTGCTTCCTTTTTGCTTTCCCCTTTTTCTATATATTCTTGTATATGGTCTTCTATAGACAAATTAATCCAATCTTTTTTTTCTCTTTCTTTTAATTCTTCTTCACTTAATCCTTGTAATACTATTACAAACTCACCTTTAGTATTATTTTCCTCATAATATTCAATAGCCTCTTTTATCGTAAACCTTAATATCTGTTCGTGTAATTTCGTTAGTTCTCTACAAATAGCAATTTTTCTATTTCCTACAATTTCATATAACTCATTTAAAGTCTTTGCTAATCTATGTGGAGATTCATATAGTATTATTGTCTCCTTAATATCTTTTAATTGCTCAAATGCTTTATTTTTACCTTTATTATCTTTTGGAATAAACCCAAAAAAAACAAATTTAGTAGTATCAAGTCCTGAATATATAAGTGCTGTAGTAAATGCGGTAGCACCTGGTAATACTTCTAGTTTATACTCTTTTTCAATACACTTTCTAATCACTACACTACCTGGATCAGAAATTCCGGGAGTTCCTGCATCAGAAACTATTGCAACATCATTACCTTTTTCTAAATCTAATAAAATAACATCACTTTTATCATACTCATTAAATTTATGATAACTATAAATAGGTTTTTTTATTTCAAAATGATTTAATAATTTTATACTCTGTCTAGTATCTTCTGCGTATATAATATCAACCATTTTCAATACTTCTAAAGCTCTTAAAGTAATATCTTTCAAATTTCCTATAGGGGTAGGGACTATATATAGTGTACCGTTTTGTTTTGTATCTGTTAACATTATTTTTCCCTCCAACATTTTTTCTTCCTCTTATATTAATGCACTTTTAAACCAATGCACAATTATCAATGCACCTTTAAACCAATGCACAATTATCAATGCACAATGCACAATTAATGGCGATTTTGCTACGCAAAATCCACTATTTTAAAAAAGATTAAAAACATTTATCTTCTTTTATTAAGTATTGTTTTATTAAATACTCTTTTCTTAATTAAAGATTTTCTGACCAACGGGAAGAAAATCATCCTCAATTGTGCATTGTGCATTGTGCATTGTGCATTGTGCATTTTTTTAAATTGTACTTTTAATTATTTCCGTCCATAGATTTCATTTATCTCATCTGAATAGCTTCCATCAAGATTATATACATAAAGAGGTTTTTCCCACTTTAAGAATTTACCTCCATCTCTTTGTCCTTCAACTAAAACTATGTTTGGAGCCTTATTTATATTTGGATGAATCATCCTAACTCTTTTAGGTTCAATTCTGTGCTTTCTCATCAGTACAAATATATCTGCTAATCTCTCTGGTCTATGAACCATATACATTCGTTTATTATCCTTTAATAATATCCTACAAGCTATTATAACATCTTCTAATGTACAACATATTTCATGCCTAGCTATAGCAACTTTATCTTGTGGATTTACTATCCCTGAATTTGCAAGTTTATATGGTGGATTTACTGTAACAACATCAACTTTAGAAAGCTTCTTCATCAAATCTATATTTGTCAAATCCCCTTCTATAAAATCAACTCTACCTTCTAATTTATTAATCTGTTTTGTTCTGCTTGCCATTTCTACCATTTCTTTTTGGATTTCTATTCCAGTTATATTGTCTGCATTAGTTTTTCCTGTCATTAAAATGGGTACTATACCTGTTCCAGTACATAAATCTATTACTTTATCTTTTGTTTTAACATTTGCAAAATCCGAGAGCAATACTGCATCTACTCCAAATCTAAACCTTCCTTTCTTTTGAATCAAATGAAGATTATCCAATTGCAGATTATCTAAAGTTTCATCTTCTTTTAAAATACTAAAAGCTGAATTCATATCAATATCATTTTTTATCACATTATCACCATCTTTAATTTCTTTTTTTAATACGTACCCTCATTATATAATTAATAATGGTATTATTTCAATTTCTAATAACTAATTTTAATCTATTAATTAGCTATTACCAACATTTATATCCAATATACCCAATAGAAATACAAGAAATTACTATTTTAAATATAATAACGTATTAACTTTCTCATTATTATAAGGTATAATTATGCTTGTCTTAATAAAAGATTATATTCTATGAGGGGGATTCTAATTGTACTCTTTATACAATGTTTTTTCATTTGAAACACTTTGCAATAACATAATTGATGAAGAACTAAATACATTTTTAAAAAATCGCCTAGATTCAGCTTATTCATATTCATTAAAACTTTGCAAAGATCCGAAATCTTACTCAAAAGGTGAATTCAAGGATACAATAATAAATAAAGTTGACCTTATTTTTTTATTTACCTATGTAATTGAAAAAATAAGTTATGAATTAGAATTATCAGAAGATCTAAGCACTGATACTAATGATTATAATACTTCTAATATCGGGATAGATTTATATGTTAACCAAACAAGATTTCATGACCATCTTATAAATACTTGTGATGTTCTAGCTGATGAAATAGTTGCTCATTCTTTCAACTCAATTGGACATACTATTTTTTCTTTTGAAATCAAAGAAAATGCAGAAACTTTAAGCAATCAACATCAAGATATTTATAAAAAATTAAGTGATTCATTGATAGAGTCAAAACCTAAAATTAAAGAATTACTAGTAAATTTCACCTTAAAAAATTCTATTCCTTCTTATAATTCATCATCAAAAAAATATGTAAGTTAATTTTGTTTATAAATAAAAATACCTAGAGCTAATTATAACTTTAGGTATTTTTATTTGATTATTTTTATTTTGGAAATCCACGCCATTTTGAACATGTATAACCCTGCATAGTCTTCATATTATAGAATCCATGAGGATTTCTACAATTACCTTCTTCACATTGAACATCTATATAATTAAAATCAACTTTTCTTTTTCCTATCCAGTGTATACAGGTACCACATACTCTTTCCACTTTTCCCCATACAGCCATGCATAACCCCCATAAATAATTAATCTTTATATACTATGCATTATAAGTGTTTCATATTACATATTAGCAAATAAAAAAAGACCGTCTATTAGAACGGTCTTTTTTATTACTCTGCTACTGGAGCATCTACTGGACAAACACTAGCGCATGCACCACAATCGATACAAGTATCAGCGTCGATAACGTATATACCATCACCTTCACTTATAGCATCAACTGGACATTCTGATGCACAAGCACCACAACTTACACAAGAATCTTGTATTTTATATGCCATGAAAAAACCCCCTTTTCACATATTAAGTATATATATTGATTACATATATTCGTTTTATATTTTACCACTATTTTTTATTAAAAGGAATAGTTTAATAAAAAAAACCGTTTTTGAATGGTTTTAAAATCACTCAGCTTCTGGTGCTCCTACTGGACAAACATTAGCACAATTCCCACAATTGATACAATTATCAGCGTCGATAACGTATATACCATCACCTTCACTTATAGCATCAACTGGACACTCAGATACACACACACCACAACTTACACATGAATCATTAATTACATATGCCATTAAAACATCCCCTTATAATCTTTTAGATATGCATAAATAATATTTTCTCACTTCAAATATCAATAAATGTCATTTTATTATAATACATTTAATTTAACAATCCAATGCATCAAATATTTCGTCTTCCGTAGTAATTTTTTCATCATAAATAATTTCAATTTCATTATGAAGAATTCTACACGCAATAACGCCTTCTAAGCAAGATATTTTATCAATAAATTTTTCTGAATATCCTCTTTGCATATCTAAATTTGTAACTATTCTCATACTTATCCCCTCTAAAACAAATAATAATCTTAATCTTCTTTTAGTATTTCATTTAACTCTTTATATTCTTCATTACTATATCTATTTTTGCTATTATATATACATTCATCATTTTCTCTATACTCATAATCACCTTTTACTAACTTAACCTTTTTTATATGGAAAGGTTTTATTATATCTTCACCATCTTTAATCTTTATTTTTACATTTACTGTTTCTTTAACTACTGAATTAGCTACAACAATACCCCTACCAAGTTCTGTCTCTACAATAGATGATACTCGTGGAAGTTCTTTTTTTATTTCTTCATAAGTACTCTGTTCATAATTAAGACAACACATAAGTCTACCACAAATTCCTGATATCTTAGATGGGTTCAACGAAAGATTTTGTTCTTTTGCCATCTTGATGGAAACAGGAGCAAAATCTCCTAAGAAACTAGAACAACACATTGGTCTACCACAAGGTCCTAGCCCACCAATCATTTTAGCTTCATCTCTTACCCCAATCTGCCTTAGCTCTATTCTAGTCCTAAATATGGACGCTAAATCTTTTACTAACTCTCTAAAATCTACTCTTCCTTCTGCTGTAAAATAAAATATTACCTTATTATTATCAAAAGTGTATTCAACATCAATTAATTTCATTGGAAGATCATGCTCTTCAATCTTATTTAAACAAACTTCAAAAGCATTTTTTTCCTTTTCCTTATTTATAGTATGTTTCTCTATATCTTCATCAGTAGCCAATCTTATTACATTTTTTAAGGGAGTAATTATTTCATCATCCTGTACGTTTTTAGTAGCAATAACACATTCACCAAATTCTGTACCTCGAACCGTTTCAACTATTAAGTATTGATTTAAATTTATATCTAATCCATTAGGTGAAAAGTAATATATTTTGCCAGATTTTTTAAATCTAACACCTACGACTTCAATCATTTTATACCTCCTGCATCTTATAGAGCATTGCATCAAAGACTAGTATGGGATTTACTCTAGATTCTAGTCTTTCTCTTGTTTCATTAATTAGTTCAACAAATCTACTCAAATTCTTATACGAAATAGCATCTGCTAATTCATGTATATCCTCTATTTTATCATAATTTAAAATAAAGTCACTATTTCTAGTTTCTTTATATATTATAATATCCCTAAAATAGGCTAGAAATATGTTTAAAACCTCATTCCATCTATCTTTATTCTTATCCAAAAAATATGATGCTTCCTTAAAAAAACTATTTTCTTTAGCTATTAATGATAAAATAAGCTTCAACACTTCTTCTCTTATATTACTCAACTTTTGATCTTTAACAAATTCATCTATTTTTCCTGGAATACCATCTCCAAAATTTAGAAGAACCCTTTTTTCTTTATCTGACAAATCAGTATAATTAATATCTATATATTTTTTGATATCATATGAATTCAATTTATTTAATTTATGTACTTGGCATCTAGACCTAATAGTCTGTAAAATTGTTTGTAAATTATTTGTAAGTAGTATTATGACTACCCCTTTTGGTGGTTCTTCTATTGTTTTTAAAAATGCGCTTTGAGCTTCCTTAGTCATTTTATCTGCTTCATATATTATTACTACCTTTTTATCACTTTCGTAAGGCTTTTTATTAATCTCTATTATTAATTCCCTAATATCATCGACTCCAATAGATTTTTTTCCTTTTAAGACTCTCCATTTAAGAATATCAACGTAATTCCCCCCCGTTTTCTTACCTAATATCCCTAAAGCAAATTCTTCTGCAATCATTTTTTTGCCAATGCCATCTTCTCCTACAATTAAATGTGCATGAGAATACTTTTCGTTAATAACGGAATTATATAATCCAGTTTTAACAACGTCATGTCCTATTATCTTGTTAAAATCCATAAGATATCCTCCAAAGAGACCTGTTAAATTTTCAAAAACTGATCAACATCTAGTACAAATACAGTCGCTCCCCCAACTTCTATCTCTACTGGATAAGGAACAAACATACCTGTAGTTTCAGTGATAGGTGAAGGTGCTGCTACAACTTGTTTTCTTTTTTTACATACTTCTTTTATAATTAAAAGAACTGCTTCTACTTTTTCTTTTTCTACTCCAATTATTAATGTTGAATTTCCTGATTTTAAAAATCCACCTGTAGTAGCTAGTTTTGTAACTCTGTACCCTTTTTCAGTTATAGCCTCTACTAATTCACTTGTATAATCATCTTGAATGATTGATAAAATTAATTTCATAATAATCCCCTCCATTTCTTAGATATATTTTAACATACTGAATGGAAAAATAAAACATTACCTATTTGAATACTAAATAGTACTAATAACTTTACTATAAACATCTTTTTGAATCTCTTCAATAGTTCTTATATTATCTTCTTTTACACAATTTATTGTAGCCCAATTGTATTTTTCTGCAACATAACAAGCATTATAATAAGAATTCTTTAAATATTCTTCATCCCTTTCATGAATATCTTTACTATCTTTCCCTGTAATCTTATTTTTTCTATTCTTCATAAGTTTTTGACTATATTCTGGTGGCATATTTAAAAACAATACTAAATCTGGTACAGGAAGACCCATGTTTGTAAATTCAAATTCCCACAACCAGTTTAAAAAGCTATCCTTTTCATTATTATCCTTAATTTTAGATGCCTGATGAACCATATTTGCCGTTGTATATCTATCAGCTAATATAATTCCTCCATCTTCATAGAAACTCTTCCACTGAAGCTTATACGATGCATATCTATCTACTGCGTAAAATGCAGATGCGGCAAATGCATTGACATCCTCTGGTTTATTTCCAAAATCACCTGCCAGATACATTTTTACAAGAGTAGAAGAAGGGCTATCATAATTTGGATATTCCACTTTCATAACCTTCTTATTATCTTTTAATAATCTTTTGTACAATAAATCTGATTGAGTTTTCTTTCCTGCTCCATCTGTTGCTTCAAGTATAATTAACTTTCCTTTCATATTATCCTCCATTTTTTTATTGTTACAGTGCACAGTTCATAGTTCACTCTAATATCTTAATCTTATATTCTTTTATGTTATTATTTTCATATTCTATACCCATAACCTCTATACCTTCATCAATATATTTTATTATAACTTCTATAAGTTCGCCATCTATTATTTCTCCAGGCATTAGTAAAGGCACTCCAGGTGGATATGGTATTATTGCCTCTCCTGAAACTTTACCTTCTGCTTTTTTAAGTTTAATTTTCTCTGTATTCATATTAATTGTCTCATATGGCATAAATCTAATATCTGGTATCTTTATATCAATTATATTATGCACTTTAATTTCTTCATAAAATACTGAACATTTACTTATTAGCCTATACAGCTCATCAAAATCCTTCTTCGTATTAAAAGGTGTGGCTATCAGTACTATATTATAAAAGTCGTGCATCTCAATATCTAAATTATTTTGGTCTAAATAATTAACAATTTTATCAACCCTATAATTATTTTCAAAATTTAGAATTATTCTCGTAAAATCAAAATCATATATGCTCTTTCTAAAACACTGCCTATCAACAACATTAACAAAATCAAGATTCTTTATATCTTTTTTAAACTCCTCTATTACTTGATACAATTTTTCATAATCCTTACTTGCTAATTCTTGCAAATAGTACCTAGCATAATCCATAGAGCCCATCAACATATATGATGGACTCGTGCTTGAAAACATTTTCAGATACATATTAGTCTTTTCAATTAATGCCTCATTGTTTATATGCATAAAAGCTGTTTGAGTAAAAGCTGGGAGTGTCTTATGACAACTTGTAACAACTAAATCTGCGCCTAATTCAACTGGACAACTAGGTAATAATTTATTTGCATTAAAATGTGCCGCATGTGCTCCGTCTATTAAAACAAGAAGCCCTCGTTTATTACATTCATCTACTACTTTTTTTAAATCAAAGCAAACTCCATAATAATTGGGGTAAGTTAAAATTATCCCCTTTGCTCTTTTATTTTTATCTATAATTTTAAATAACTTCTCCTCATCGATTGAAAGAGGAACATTATATTTTTTTTCATACTTATTGTCTATATAAACTGGCTTTAATTTTCTAAGAATAAGCCCATTATAAATTGACTTATGACAATTTCTTTCAACTATAATTTCATCTTGTTCATTAAAAGCTGAAAAAAACATAGCAAGGTTTCCTGAAGTGCTTCCATTTATTAAAAAATATGATTTCTTTGATTTATATACCTTTGTTAAAAGTTCTTCTGCTTGCTTTATTATTCCATCTGGATGGTGTAAATTATCCATACCTTTTATTTCTGTAATATCACCTTTTATAATTTCTTTGCAAAAATTCTTACCCATTTCCGTATTCAAAAAACCTCTTCCTTGTTTATGCCCTGGCATACAAAATGATATTCTCTCCTGGTTCTTGTATTCAATAATTTTATTCAAAAAAGATGTTTCTTGCAATTTTCGCTCTCTCCCTTTAACATTTTAGTCACAATAGTATTCTTAATACAGCCTTTTATATACTTGTAATCCTCTGATTCACTTGTCGATTGTATAATCATTAGTTCACATTGTCTACATATTCCTTTTCCATTAATAATTATACCATCATTCAACCTTTTACCACAGATTATACAGTATTTCTTTTGCCCTAAATACATATAAGCCTCCTTTTTTTAAATTAGATTATAATTTAAAGATATGAAGTTTTAACACAAAACTTCTTTTACTATATATTTATGCACCTAAACACAAAACTTATTTTGTCCTATAAATAAATTTATATTTTTTGGTTAAAATATATGTTGATACTATACTATTAGGGGGAATTGATGTGAAACAAAAGGCTATTACTTATTTATCTACATTAGACAGTATGATTTATAAAATTCTATCTGGGCTATACTCATTTAATGAACGTGGCTATCAAGAATATAAATCTTATAGTTTTATAACTGATATTTTTAAAGAAAACAACTTTAGAGTAGATGAACACATCTATGGTATTAATACAGCCTTCAAAGCAGAATTTGGCAATAACTATCCTACCATAGCTTTAATTTGTGAATATGATAGCTATGACCCGTTTGGACATATATTAGGAACTAATGTGCTAAATGCTGTTTCAATTTGCGCCTCTATGGCCATTACTAAAATTATTCCTTCCATTGGGGGTAAAGTACAGGTATATGGATGCCCAGGAGAGTCTGTAAGTGGCAGTAAAGCTATCCTTGCTAAGCTAGGAGCTTTTGAAGATGTAGATGCCGTTATATCCTTCCAACCGCATAATTTCAATGCACAGAATGGCACCTCTCCTGCAACTTTACCTATAGAAATAAAACTTGAGTTTATAGATGAATTACAGATATTCGACAGTCCATCATATCTATGGTATGACATAATAAATAGTATTCAGAATTTATTTAATAGGAGTGATGACATCTGTATTGACAAACTGAATATTCAGGGTTCTTTAAATCCCAAAATTAAAAATACAGAAACTATAATAGATTTTACAATTAAAGCTTCAAGTCTTGATAAAGCCTATGAATATAAAAAAAAGCTTTGTGAACTATTAACAAAATTATCAACGTCGCTAAACTTTAGCTTTAATTTAAATTTATCTGGAGTTCCCTATCATAGTTTAAAAATAAACGAAACATTAAGTAGAATATTTGTACACAATATGAAAGAAAATGGGATAATAAACGTAGAGAATAAAAAAGATTTCACTTATGGTTTAAGTCTAGGGAATATTAGTACCTTAATACCAACAATAAAACCATTTATTAAAATAGGTAATCCTGAATTATTTCCTTTTGCTACAGAAGAATTTTCAAAACTAACATTGAAAAAAGATACAATTACATGTGTTAAAAACATTGCTTCCTCTATCTGTTGTACATTCATTGATCTTGTAGAAAAAGAAACATTGCTTGAAGAAGCAAAAATTGAGTCAAATAAAAGCTAGGGAATCCCTAGCTTACATATTTTCTTCCATTAATTTATCAAGTTTATTAACTAAAGAATTACTTGGTTCAAATAAAAAAGTCACTTCTTGTCCATTTTTTAGATAATTACATTTATAAATATCTCTATTTTTGCTAAAACATATATATCTTCTACATAATATATCTTTACTACATATATTACTTTTTATTTTCTTAATTGAAATAATTTCAGAAAGTCTAAAATTCTCTTTTACATTTTGATGATTATCTCTAAATACTTCATAAATAATAAATTGATCAGCAATTATTGAATACTTATACTTTATTGAACATTTTTTAAGTTGCTTATAATTCAACATAATTATCAGTACAAATATTATAGAAGAAGAATATGTGTCTATACTTTGTCCTCTAATTTCAAGGGTTCCCATAAAATCCGATAACAGTATGGCCAAAACAGATAAAAATAGCATTGTACCCAATGCTATTAGTTTTTTTTTCATAATAGTCTCTTTATACATTCCACACAAGGTCCTCCGTGAATTTCTCAAAAGCTCATATAGTGATTATACTAATAATTAATATAATATCCAACCAGTAATATAACCATATCTATTAATATTTGTCCATATTACGTTAATAGTATTAATTAAATATTCAATTCTATCTATTTTGCGTTTATACTCACAAATGCTCTCATTTATTCTTAGTTCAAAATTTATTTCAGCTAAATTTTTAATTTTGTATAGACTAAGCTATAATAATACTATATGCTATTTTTTAGAAAGGAGTGATTACAATGATATTTTTATACAAGACCCCGTTAGGTAATCCTAAAATTCATAAGCTAGAAAATTTAGAAGATGGTTGTTGGATTCATTTAGTTGATCCAAGTGAACAAGAATCTATTCTAATATCAAAAAAAACTGGAGTACCTCTAGAATTTATTAATGCAGCACTGGATGAAGAAGAAACTTCTCGTATAGATATTGAGAATGATAATATTCTATTTATAGTTGATATGCCTTATTCTGAAATGGAAGAAAATTCTTTAACTTATGAAACTTATCCACTTGGAATAATATATACAAATTCTTATATTATAACTGTATCGTTGAAGAACAGTAAAGTTTTTTCTGATTTTATAGATGGTAAAATAAGGTCTTTCTATACTTATAAACGTTCACGGTTTATTTTACAATTACTTTATAGAGTTGCAGGATATTATCTAAATTGCTTAAGACAAATAGGCAAGAAAAGTTTAATGTTACAAAAAACTTTACATAGGTCTATGAGTAATAAAGTATTGTCACAATTACTTTCACTACAAAATTCACTAGTGTATTTTTCAACTTCTCTTAAAGCTAATGAAGCGACGTTAGAAAAAATGCTAAAACTATCTATTATGCAAAAATATGAAGAGGATAAGGATGTACTCGAGGATGTCATTATTGAAAATAAGCAAGCCCTCGAAATGACCAGTATTTATACTAATATTTTAAATACTACTATGGATGCATCAGCAAATATGATTTCAAATAACCTTAATCAAGTTATGAAGTTTTTAGCTTCAATAACTATAGTTATGTCTATTCCAGATATATTTTCTGGTATATTCGGAATGAATATGGGTGGACTTCCTTTACTTCATAATCCCAATGGATTTTCAATTGTAATATCTTTGATTTTTATTACTACAATAATTACTATTATATTTTTAAATAGGAAGAAGATGTTTTAATAACCTGTAAACTTTTATTATTATTTTTCAGATAAAATTATGCTTTAATAATATTGTGAAGAGTGAAATCTGAAATATTAAGTTAAGGATGATAATTATATTTAATTAAAATGTAAACGAAAAATTAGGAAGTCATCCATCATTTCACACTTCACCTTTCGCTCTATTAATAAAACAATACTTTATAAATCAACAACTCTTTGACCCATAGCCAGTTTTTAATAAAGCCTTTCTTAAAACATCACCAATACTATCTCTGATTATTAAATTTGCTCTATCATCATAAGCTGTTTGCGTTTTATTTATTAAAACGAGTTTATTACCACTATAAAAATCAATAAGCCCTGCTGCTGGATAGACTACTAAAGAAGTTCCCCCTACTATTAATAAATCAGATCCTTTTATATATAGAACGGCAGAGTTCAATATATTAGAATCTAAACCTTCCTCATAAAGTACTACATCTGGACGTACTATCCCCCCACATTTATCACAATAAGGAATATACCCTTTACTATTTAAAATATAATCTAAACTAAATTTTTCATTACATTTAACACAATAATTTCTATGAACAGAACCATGTAGTTCTAATACATTTTTAGATCCTGCCATCTGATGAAGACCATCGATATTTTGAGTTATTATTGCTTTAAGCTTACCCATTTTTTCTAGATTAGCTAATGATATATGTGCTTTACTAGGCATAGCTTCTTTGTATATTAAATTTGCTTTATAAAAATCAAAAAAATCCTCAGTATGTTCTTTGAAGAAAGTATAACTTATCATTACCTCAGCATTATAACTATAATTATTAACTGTATTATATATACCTTGCTGAGATCTAAAATCAGGAATATTGCTTTCTGTAGAAACTCCTGCCCCTCCTAAAAAAACTATATTTGAGCTTTCTTCAATTAATCTAACTAATTTTAAAATATCATTCATAAAAATACGCCTCCTATATATTATAATATATTATATTTCTTAGTAATAAAAGAATTGTGTTTAAAAAAATTTTTGAATTATTAGATATCTTCTTGAAAAAATAAAATTGGACATAAAAAAAGAACTCTACTATAAAGTAAAGTTCTTTTACCTGGCAACGTCCTACTCTCCCACACCGTCTCCAGTGCA